>DASZJH010000037.1:0-20415 GCA_035948375.1 Chthoniobacterales bacterium | reverse complement strand
CCGGCGAGTGAATAATTCACCCATCGGCAAAATTCCGGCGCGACTTTGGGAGAACCTGGTTTCGAACGCCGGCGTTTCTTCGGAGACGATCTGGACTTCGCTGACCCGCACTGGAATGAACGAGCTGGTCCGGCAGCTTCGCGCGACCGAACTCGAAGTTGATGGGAAATCGCTAAACAAGGAGGAGTTTGTCACTTGCGGCGGCGTGCGATTGCGGGAGATCAATTTTAAAACCATGGAGAGCCGGATCACGCCTAATCTTTACTTTGCGGGCGAGCTGCTCGACATCGACGGCATCACGGGCGGTTTTAATTTCCAAGCGGCTTGGACCACCGGCTGGATTGCAGGACGCGCGATGGCTGGAGTTGAACCGAAAACTGCATGAACGCCCGAAATGTTCCGCGCAAATTGCCGGCTGCGCTGGCAGAAGTGCGACAGGTGTATATCGATCTTGCCCAACGGCCGATCGAGCGCAATTGCGTGCGCAGGACGGAATGTTGTCACTTCAAACTGACTGGGCGCACCCCGTATCTGACGAAAGGCGAAGCGATCGTCGCTGCCAAAGCATTTCGCGCTACCGGCCGAAAATCGCTCCCGGAAAAAGCGGATGGCTCGTGCCCAATGCTGCAACTGGAGACTGGCTACTGTTTGATCTACGAAGATCGACCTTTCGGTTGCCGCACGCACTTTTGCGTCGCTGCGGGAGGACCAGCCGCGCGCCGCGACGTCCTCGATCTGATCCGTCGCCTCGAAGATGTCGATCTTAAACTAAACGGAAGCGGCCCACTCACTTTGCAAAACGCCGTCGCCGATGCGCTCGAAGAAATGCGATAAACAACTGTGCTGATATGAAACTGATTTGTGCCGCGGTTGTGCTGATTTTTGCAGAGCTGACCTTTGCGAATTCGTTTCATGACGATTCGCATTATGTTCGCCTCGGTCCGCGGACGGGTTATTACATTGTCCGCGACGGCTCTCGACTATCGCACCGGCTTGGCGTCGATGACGGGCCGTTCGTCGATACTGCCGATCCATTGCGCCACGGCTATGGCGCGGACGTGCTTGCGTTTCGGTTCGATCGCGCCGGTCGGCTGCTCATGTCGCCAGCGTATATCGCGAACGCGCAGCCTAATGAATTTTACATCCGCCGAATCAGCTCGTTCATTCGTGGACGCACAACCGTGCGCAATGTCGAAGCGATGTTTGGCCACGCGCAGGCCGTCTCACGGCGTCCGGGCGGGTCGGTTTATTATTACACGCTCCAAGTTTTCAACCCGTTCGAACAGTTCGGGCGCGGCAGTCGCTGAGAAGAAGTTATTTCTTCTTCGATTCTTTTTTCGACTTGGATTCTTTCGGCTCTTTGGCCGGCTTTGATTCCTTAGACGCCTTTGCTTCCTTCTTTGATTCGCCGGGCCGATATTCTTCCTGTTCGGCGGCGGCGAAGGCTTTCTCCAAACCAACCATGTCTTCGCCGGGACGCAGCGTGTCGAAGGTCTCGGCTTCCTTGCGCAATTGCTCTTCGGTGTAATTCGCGGCTTTGATCGACAATCCGATGCGGCGCTCGACTTTGTCGACTTTGATGACGCGCGCTTCGACTTCCTGGCCGACCTTGAGCACGTCTTTCACTTTCGCCACGTGGTCCTCGCTCAACTGCGAGATGTGCACGAGCCCGTCGATGTCGTCTTGTAATTCTACGAACGCCCCGAAGCTGGCGAGTTTGCTCACTTTGCCTTTTACCAAATCGCCAATCTTGTATTTCTGGTCAATGATCTTCCACGGGTCTTCGCTCAGCTGTTTGATGCCCAGACTGATCCGCTGATTGGTCTTGTCGATGTCGATGACCTCGGCTTCGAGTTCATCGCCTTTCTTAAACATTTCGCTCGGATGATTGATCTTCCGAGTCCAGCTCAAATCGGAAACGTGAATCATTCCGTCGATTCCCTCATCGAGTTCCACGAACGCGCCGTAAGCGGTCATGTTGCGGATTTTGCCTTTCACGCGACTACCGATCGTGAATTTCTTCTCGATCTCGTCCCACGGATTCGCTTCGAGCTGGCGCAGGCCTAACGAAATCTTCTGCTCGTCTTTGTTCACGCCGAGCACGACAGCTTCGACTTCCTGGCCAACCGTTAAGATATCGGACGGCCGCATGATTCGCTTCGTCCAGGAAAGTTCGGAAACGTGAATGAGTCCTTCGACGCCTTCCTCCAATTCCACGAACGCGCCGTAAGGAACGAGGTTGGTGATTTTACCTTTAACCTTTTGACCGGCGGGGAAGCGTTCCTCAATCTGATCCCACGGATTTTTCTGGGTCTGCTTCAGGCCTAACGAAACGCGCTCTTTTTCTTTGTTAATGTCGAGGACCTGGACTTCGAGCTGCTGACCGACCCTCACGAGCTCGCTCGGATGTCCGAGGCGGCCCCAGGTCATGTCAGTGATGTGAAGCAAACCGTCCATGCCGTCGAGGTCGATGAATGCGCCGAAGTCTGTGAGATTTTTCACCGTGCCGGTGACGCGGTCGCCCACGTTCACGCCGTCCATGAACTTCTGTCGCTTCTCGCTCCGTTCCTGCTCGATCAATTCGCGTCGACTCAAGACGACGTTGCGACGGTCGTCGTTGATCTTGACGATTTTGAAATCGTAGGTGTTGCCAACGAACTGCTGCAAATCTTTCGGCGGCACGATGTCGATCTGGGACGCAGGCAAAAATGCTTCGACGCCGATGTTGACCATCAATCCGCCTTTGACGACCGACTTCACTTTGCCTTTGATCAGGCCGTCTTGTTGAAACACGCCGGCGATCTTGTTCCAATTCTGGCGATAGGCGGCTTTCTCTTTGGAGAGCACAACCATGCCTTCGTCGTTCTCGAGTCGCTCCAGTAAAACGTCGACTTCGTCGCCGACTTCCAAATTTTCTACGTCCTCAAATTCCGCCAGGGAAATGACGCCTTCCGATTTGTATCCGATGTCGACCAGTACTTCTCGCGGTCGCACTTCCAAAATGCGACCTTTCACAATCGAGCCCTCCCGGAAATCCGGCATCGGCTTCGACATCACATCCTGCATTTGCACCATAATAAATAAGGCTCCTTCGGCCTGTAGCGCTCCCGCCTCCGGCGGGCCCAAAATCTCCGTGCAGCTAAAGCACGGAAAACGGAGCGCCAAAGTAGGCGTTTTAGCGCGCCTGGTCAACTGGCATGGTGGATCGCCTCTCCGAGCTCCCGTTCCGCCGTTGAGTGGCCGATGTTTCTCTCCATATTTAGCATACGATGTCGATCCTACGTGCACTTACCGTCATAGTGATATTCACGTTCCTTTCTAACGCCCACGCGCAGGATGATTTGGATCGCGCACTGGTGCCAAAAACAGCCGAGCAAAGAATCACCGACGCGATCAAGTCGCCCGATCTCACCGTGGTTCATCTGTGGGCCCCGTGGTGTTCCAATTGCCAGGCCGAACTCAAAAGCGGCGGCTGGCTGAAAATGGTGAAAAACAATCCACCGGTGAAGTTTTACTTCATCTCCGTTTGGAACGACGGCGGCGACGGCAAATCGATGCTGCAAAAATTTCAAATCGCCGATCAGCCGAACGTCAAGATCCTCGCTGATCCCGGTCCGCGCCGAGGCGATACTAAGATCAAGGAATTCGCGGGAATGCCGCTCTCCTGGATCCCGACAACGTGGGTCTACAAAGGTGGCGATCTTCGCTATGCACTCAATTACGGCGAAGTCCGCTTCGATGTGCTCCAGCAATTTCTCGAGGACAGCAAGAACGAATGGTCGCACAAGGGCGAACCAAAACTGCCCGAATGACGGCCGCAACGCTGTCGCTTAAAAGTTCGAAAGTTAAATTCCGTCTCGCCGGCGGCGCGCAGCCGCTGATTCTATTACCGGTTCATGTAAACGATCGCGGTCCATTCGATTTCATCCTCGATACCGGCGCTGGAACGTCGTTGCTTTCATCTGAGTTGGCGAAACAGCTCGAGGTAAAGGTAATCGGCTCAAAAGAAGGCCAAAGCGCCGGCGGCAAGGTTTCGGTCTCGCTTGCGAAAGTCAACTCGCTCGTCGTCGGCGAAACGAAGTTGGGCGATGTTGATGTTGGCATTGTCGACCTTGGCCACATCGCGAAGACGATTGGCGCAAAGATTGACGGCGATCTCGGTTACAATTTCCTGAAACATTTTCGCGTCACGATCAATTACCGGGATTTCGAAATTCGTTTGGAGGATCCAAAACGCGTTGAAGGTTTCACTCGCGATGCGAAGACGGAAACTCCAATTCGCTTGGCCAATCCAGCGAAGCCGCTCATTCTCGTCGACGTGCACGCGAATGGTGGCGGACCGTTCCAATTTGCAATCGACACTGGCACATCGACGAGCGCGATTACGCCCGAGTTGGCAAAGCAACTCGGCATTCAAACTTCGCCGGTAGGCGCCGGAACAACGGGCGGTGCGCCGGTCGATTTTTCGGCGGGATCGTTGCAGTCATTTCAGCTCGGTAGTGCTAAGATCGACAACATGGCGGTGATTATTGCGGATTTCTTCACCATGCTGAACGCCGCGATCGGTGCGAAACTCGACGGCATCGTCGGTTACAATTTCCTCCGCAATTACAAAGTCGTGATCGACTATCCACGAGAAACGCTCACACTGTTTTAGCATGCTCGAGGTTCCCACAGCTCCGACAGCGACAAAGAAACCACCAACGATCCTTTCCATGATCGGGGAAACGCCGCTGGTCGAGATCACGCAATTCGACACCGGCCCGTGTCAGTTGTTCTTGAAACTCGAGAACCAGAATCCGACCGGATCGATCAAGGATCGCATCGCGCTGTCGATGATCAGCGCCGCCGAAGAGGATGGAAAGCTCGAACCCGGGGGAACAGTGATCGAAGCGACCGCGGGCAACACTGGTCTCGGTCTGGCTCTGGTCGCTGCGGCGAAAGGTTACCGCGTGGTGCTGGTGATTCCCGACAAAATGTCGCAGGAAAAAATTTCGCATGTCAAAGCGCTCGGCGCCGAAGTTGTGCTGACACGCTCCGACGTCACGCGCGGCCATCCGGAATATTATCAGGACGTGGCGGCGCGTTTGGCCGGCGAAATCCCTGGCGCGTTTTACGTGAATCAATTCGGCAATCCGGCAAACCCGCTCGCGCACGAGCGTACGACAGGGCCGGAAATCTGGGAACAAATGCGCCACGATGTCGATGCAATCGTCGTCGGTGTCGGCTCCGGCGGAACGTTGACCGGCCTTGGCCGGTTCTTCAATCGGGTCAAACCGCGTCGCGGCATCGAAATGGTTTTGGCCGATCCGACGGGCTCGGTTCTTTATGAGTACGTCAAAACCGGCAAGATGATGGAATCCGGCAGTTGGGCCGTTGAAGGAATCGGCGAGGATTTCATTCCTGAAATCGCCGACATGTCGCTCGTTACCGAGGCATACGAGATTGACGACGAGGAGAGTTTCAGTGTTGCCCGCGAACTTTTGCGCAAGGAAGGAATCTTTGGCGGCTCCTCAACGGGAACGCTGGTGGCCGGCGCGCTGCGTTATTGCCGCGAGCAGGAAAAGCCGAAGCGGGTGGTGAGTTTCGTTCCCGACACCGGAAACAAATATCTCTCGAAAATGTACAATGACTTCTGGATGACCGAGCAGGGATTCATTTCTCGACCGCCGCACGGCGACGTCAGCGATTTAATTTCGCACCGGCACGAAGCCGGCGAGGTCATCACCGTCGGGCCGACCGACACGTTACTGACGGCGTTCAAGCGGATGCGTGATACGGATGTTTCGCAGCTACCCGTTGTCGATCAAAGCGGCCGGGCGGTTGGAATCATCGACGAATCCGACGTTCTCGTGAAGGTGCACCGCGATTCGTCTCACTTTAAAGATCCCGTTGAAAATGCGATGACCGACAAGCTCGAGACACTGCCACCGACAGCCAAGATCAACGACTTGCTCGAAGTGTTCGATCGCGGCCGCGTTGCCATTGTGATGGAAGGCGACAAGTTTCACGGCCTGATCACGCGCACCGATTTGCTATCGTATCTGCGGTTAAAGATGCCGAAGTAATCGGCGGCAGCGCGGCACGACCAATCCGTTTTGATCCGCGCAATCCGCGATTAGATTACACCTACATGAAACGACAACACGAATTCGCCACTCGCGCGATTCACGCCGGCCAGGAACCGGACCCGACGACCGGCGCGGTGATGACGCCGATTTATGCGACCTCGACTTACGTCCAGGAAAGTCCGGGCAAGCACAAAGGCTTCGATTACGCCCGCTCGATTAATCCGACCCGGCTCGCTTACGAAAAGTGCATTGCCGATCTGGAAAGCGGAACGCGCGGCTTCGCGTTCGCTTCCGGCCTCGCCGCGATGTCGACTGTGCTCGAATTACTCGACAGCGGTTCCCACATTGTCGTCAGCGACGATCTCTACGGCGGCACGTTTCGTTTGTTCGACAAGGTGCGACGGCAATCGGCGAATCTCGAATTCACTTATGTCGATCTTACCGATGCGTCGCGATTCGAATCAGCGATCAAGAAGAACACGCGGATGGTTTGGATCGAAACGCCGAGCAATCCGCTTCTGAAAATAATCGACCTCGAAGCGATCGCAAAGGTCGCCCGCGAGAACAAAATCATCTCCGTTTCGGACAACACGTTTGCCACGCCCTGGATCCAACGGCCGATCGAGTTCGGGTTCGACATCGTGGTGCATTCGGCGACTAAGTATTTGAACGGACACTCCGATCTCGTCAGTGGCGTCGCGGTTGTGGGGGACAACAAAGAACTGAGCGACCGGGTGTGGTTCTTGCAAAATTCGGTCGGCGCAATTGCAGGCGCTTTCGACAGTTTTCTGGTCTTACGCAGTTTGAAAACGCTTCCGCTGCGGATGGAGCGGCATTGCGCGAACGCGCTCGAGCTCGCGCGCTGGCTCGAAGAACAATCGCAGGTCGAGAAAGTGCTGTATCCCGGTCTGAAGTCGCATTCGCAACACGATCTCGCCCGGACCCAGATGCGTGGCTTCGGCGGAATGGCGTCGATTGTTTTGAAAACCGATCTCGCGGGAACGAAACGGTTTCTGGAAAACACTCATCTGTTCGCGCTCGCGGAAAGTTTAGGCGGCGTCGAAAGCCTCATCAATCATCCAGCGCTCATGACGCACGCGTCCGTGCCGAAGGAAAAGCGCGACGAGCTCGGCGTCGGTGATTCGCTTGTTCGATTGTCCGTCGGCGTCGAGGACCTGCGCGATCTGATCGACGATCTCCAGTTCGCCTTCGAAGCGATCTAGGTGGATCGCGTTGTCTCAACGCGATGTTGGCTTAACTTCTCCGCTCGATGGGCAACACGTTCGGTCAACTTTTTCGGATCACGACGTTCGGGGAATCGCACGGCGGCGGTATTGGCGTGGTTATCGATGGTTGTCCGCCGAAGATCGACGTCTCTGAAGCAGAGATTCAGCGCGAGCTCGATCGCCGTCGCCCTGGTCAAAGTAGAATCACAACGCAGCGGAAAGAAGAAGATCGTTGCGAAATTCTCTCCGGCATTTTTGAGGGAAAAACGCTTGGGACGCCGATCGCAATGCTGGTTCGCAACAAAGACGCGCGTCGGGAAGACTACGCAGCGATCGCCAAGACGTTTCGGCCATCGCATGCCGATTTCACATACGAGGCCAAATACGGGATTCGAAATTGGCAGGGTGGGGGCCGCGCTTCCGCTCGCGAGACAATCGGGCGTGTAGCAGCGGGCGCAATTGCGCGAAAAGTCTTGCGCACAATGTTTCCGAAGATCGACGTCGTCGCCTACGTTGCGCAAATCCACGAGATTGCAGCGAAGATCGACAAGGGGAAGGTGAAAATATCGGACGTCGATTCGAATATTGTTCGCTGCCCGGACAAAGCGACGGCAAAGAAAATGATTTCGGTGATCGAGAAAACTCGTGCGGAGGGCGATTCACTGGGCGGCATGATTGAGTGTGTTGTTCGTAACCCGCCCGCTGGTTTGGGCGAGCCGGTTTTTGATAAACTCGAAGCGGATCTAGCGAAAGCGATGCTGAGTCTGCCGGCGACCAAAGGTTTTGAAATCGGATCCGGTTTTTCCGCGATCAGGATGCGCGGTTCCGAGCACAACGATCCGTTCGAAATGCGCAGAGGCAAAGTTCGAACAGCGACGAATTTTTCCGGTGGCATTCAGGGCGGGATTTCCAATGGCGAAGAAATTTATTTTCGGGTGGCGTTTAAGCCGACCGCGACCATCGCGCACGAACAAAGAACGGTGACCACCTCGCGCGAACAGACCAAGCTCGGGGCCCGCGGCCGCCATGATCCGTGCGTCCTGCCGCGCGCCGTGCCGATGGTCGAAGCCATGGCCATGCTAGTTCTTTGCGATCACGCATTGCGTCAGCGCGCAGTTAGATTCTCAGACAAATGATGTCGCAAGTTCAGGCCGTGTCCGGATCGCCGCTTTGGCAAATCGTCTTCATCTCGTTCGCGGTCATTTTGGTTTTGTTCGAGATCCTTCGCGGCTGGCGGCGCGGTTTGCCGCGTCAGGTCGCAAGGCTCGGTGCGCTTGTTGCCGCTTACTTCGCCGGTTGGTTTGCCACCAAGTTTTTCGGACCCCTCCTCGGCGTCTTTTTCAAGATGCCGGACGAGGTGTTGTCGATTCTCGCAGGCGCGCTCTTTGGTCTGATTATCTATGCGGTGATCAGCGGAATCGGTTCCGCTCTGTTTCGGCGAACAAATCAGCATACTTCGTTGGTCGTCCGATTGCTTTATGGTTCGACTGGCGCAGTACTCGGCGCGTTCTTCGGATTATTTTTCGTTTGGTTGATCGTGGTCGCAGTCCGATCAATTGGCTCGGTCGCAAACGCGGAGGTTCGCGAGCGGGGAAATGAGTCGAGCGTGCTGCATGCGGTCGATGTGAGGCGGCGGTACCTGGGCGAGGCGAGTGAAGACGAAGCGCCGCTGACGACGTCGCTGGCGCGCTTAAAAAACTCACTCGAGATGGGAGTCATCGGCGACGCAGTCAAGAAGGTCGACGTTGTCCCGCAACAAACCTACGACGTAATCGAGAAAGTCGGCGCGATCGCGGCAAATCCTCAATACGGCGAGCGGTTCCTGGAATACCCGGGTGCGCGGGAGTTGAGCGATCATCCGAAAATCATCGCTTTGCGAAACGATCAGGAGATTGGCCAAATGCTCGTGCAAGGTCGCCTGCTCGAATTGATTCAGGACCCGCGGATCATCGACGCAGCGAACGACCCCGATTTGCGCGCGCGCTTGAAAAAGTTCGACGTGGTCGCCGCGCTAGACTACGCAACGCAGAAGCAGCAATGAAATACGTCGCGACGATCGGGCTGGAAGTGCACGTGCAATTAAAAACGCGGTCGAAAATGTTTTGCGCGTCTCCCGTCGAGTTTGGGGCGCCGCCGAACGCCCACACCTGTCCGGTTTGCCTTGGCCTGCCCGGCGCGTTGCCGGTCATGAATCACGACGCCCTGCGCATGACGGTTCTAACGGGGCTGATGTTGGATTGCGACATTGCGCCGATCTGCAAATTCGATCGCAAAAATTATTTTTATCCGGACATGCCCAAAAATTATCAGATCTCGCAATACGACATGCCACTTTGCAGCAACGGAAGCGTGCCGTTGCACGACCTCGCTTACCCAAAAGATGCGCAGAAGAGCATCGCGACGCCGGACAAGGAAGTGCATCTGGTACGGATTCATCTCGAGGAAGACGTGGCCAAGAGTTTCCACTTTGAGACGACTACCGGGATCGACTTCAATCGCGCCGGAACGCCGCTGATGGAGATCGTGACGCAGCCTGAGATTAGTTCACCCGAGGAAGCGTTCGCATTTCTGACGTCGCTCAAGCAAATCCTGATTTATGGCGAGGTGAGCGACGCCGACATGGAGAAAGGGCAACTACGTTGCGATTGCAACGTTTCGGTGCGTTCCGAAAATCAGGCGGAACTTGGAGCGAAGATCGAGATCAAGAACATGAATTCGATCAGCGGCGTGCGACGCGCACTGACGTTCGAAATTCAACGGCAAATCGATGCCCTCGAGGGTGGCGACAAGCTCCAGCAGGAGACGCGCGGTTGGGATGATGCCGTCGGTGAAACGTTCCTCATGCGGACAAAAGAATCTGCGCACGATTATCGTTATTTCCCGGATCCCGATTTGGTGCCGGTAAAAACTGACGTGCTGCTGGCGGATGTGCGTCCGCGCGTTCCCGAATTGCCGAAGGCGAAACGCGCACGGTTCGTCGAGGAATATCAAATCACACCCTACGACGCGGGTGTGCTGGCCGACGATGTCGATCTTGCGCGCTACTTCGAGACCGCGGCTAAAGGCGTAAAAAAACCGAAGAGCGTGGCGAACTGGATCCTGAACGATTTGCAAAGCGCTTTGAGCAGTGCCGGCAAAACCATTAACGATTGTCCGATTCCGCCCGAAGCGCTCGACGAGCTAGTAAATCTGATCGAGAGCGGCAAGATCAGCGGCAAACAGGGCAAGGAGGTTTTCACTGAGATGTTCTCAACCCGCAAAGGCGCGGCTGCGATTGTGAAAGAACAAGGAATCGAGCAGTTGAGCGATACGAGTGCGATCGAAAAATTCTGTGACGAAGTAATCGAGGCCAATCCGAAGCCGGCAGCCGATTTCAAAGCCGGCAATGCCGCATCGCTCAATTTCCTGAAGGGCCAGGTGATGAAATTGTCGAAGGGCAAAGCGAACCCGCAGTTGGCCGGCGAAATCCTGGAGCGAAAGTTAAGATCGTAACGCGTGCGAATATTAATCGCGCCGGACAAGTTCAAAGGCACGCTGACCGCGCGCCAAGTCGCTGAAGCGATTGAGGCTGGTCTTCGCGCCGAGTTGCCAGATGCGAAGATCGAGATGGTGCCGATGGCGGACGGCGGTGAAGGAACGGCGGAAGTCATCGGCGAAGCGCTTGGCGCATCCTGGATGAACTGCAAAGCACACGATCCGCTCGGTCGCGAGATTGAAGCGCGTTACGCCTGGATCGATACAACTAAACTCGCGGTAATGGAGATGAGTGAAGCCGCCGGGATGCGGCGATTGCAACCAAGTGAGTTGAATCCTGAGATCGCGACCACGTTTGGTGTCGGCGAAATGCTTTTGGACGCAACAAACCGCGGCGCGAATGAAATCATTATCGGGCTTGGCGGAAGCGCGACAAACGACGGCGGATTTGGCATGGCCTGCGCGCTCGGTTTTCAATTTTTAAGCGAGAATGAAATCGAAGAACCGCTGGATCTCGTCGGGCTTAAGCGGATCGAAAAGCCTAAGAGACTCGAATTGCCAAGAATCACTGCGGCGGTTGATGTGAAAAATCCTCTGCTCGGTGAAAATGGCGCGACACGGGTCTTTGGTCCGCAGAAAGGCGCAACGCGGGACCAACTCGACAAATTGGAGCGCGCGCTGACCAGACTCGCCGACGTCGCGGCCGAACAATTGCGTTTTGATCCTCGGAACGAACCCGGCGCGGGCGCGGCGGGCGGCCTTGGATTTGGATTGATGAGCTTTTGCGACGCGAAGATTCAGCCAGGATTCGACGTCGTCACGAAATCAGTCGGGCTCGAATCAAAAATGAAAGATGTCGATCTTGTGATCACGGGCGAAGGAAGTTTGGATCGACAAACGTTGGAAGGAAAAACGCCGGCCGGCGTTGCCCAACTCGCGCGCAAACTTAAAAAGCCAGTGTTCGCATTCGTTGGTCGCGCAACGGAAGATCGACAAGTGCGCGAAATGTTCGATGGCGTTTATCAGAACGCGCGGGCCGGCATGAGCACGGAAGAAAACATGAAACGCGCGGCGGAGTTGTTGCGAGACAATGCCCGACAGCTCGGAAAAAATTTGAAGTAAACTCCGAAGGCTCAACGTCCAATGGCGGAGCGGACGGACTGACCTTGAACGAAGAGGAGAAAAAATCGGTCAAACTGACTTTTATTCTCAGACGGCTGAGCGAAAATAGGCGGCTCATGCAGGAAATCCCTCCAAACGAACTGACACCTTTTGTCTTTTCCGATCCGGCGGGCAAACGCTGGCCGCGGTTGCGGCTGGCTCTGCTCATTTTCGGCATGATCGCTTTTCTCGGGACCGTGCTTTTCGTTCAAACCCTGTTTGTCGCGCCCAAAATGCGCGTCCCGTTCTCGCTGCGTCAATTGAAAGGACAACTGAAGTCGCTGCAAAGAGCCAATCCGGCCGGCCAGATTCCGGCGGGGTCATTGCTCTGGCAAAAATTCGGCGCAGCCAAGCAAGCCGCCAAGAAACTAGCCGGTGCGACGCCCACACCGGTCCCCTCGGCGAAGCTGCGCAAGAAAGCGCCACCCAACGAAGTGCGTCTGGCGTTTTACACCAATGGCGACCCCTACAGTTACACTTCACTGGAAGAGCACGCCTCGCTGATCACGCATCTGTGTCCGGAATGGATCTCCGTGCTGAACGGCTTGGGTGACATTCAGATTGATGCCGACAGCCGGTTGCCGAAATTTTGCGCGAACAAAGGGATCGCGCTGATGCCGTTGCTGACCAATCTGGTCGGCGACACCTGGCAGCCGGAGGCAATTGAAAATCTCGCCCACGGCCCGCCGGATCGACAGGATCATTTCTTTGCCAAAGTGATTGCTGCGTTGCGCGATGCCAGGGCCAAGGGCGTGGTGATCGATTGGGAGCAAATCGATCCGGCCTACAAAAAAGATCTCACCACATTTATCGACAAATTTTGCGACGCACTTCATAACGATGACAAGGAACTGTGGCTAACGGTTCAGCCGGGCCAGGAGCTTGAGTACATCGACTTCGACGAATTATCGGACAACGTGGACCGTTTCGTCGCGTCGTTGTTCGACGAAACTTCCGACATCGATCCGCCGGGGCCGCTTGGATCGCGTTCCTGGTTCGAAGGTTGGCTGCACGTCTTGATGGAAGGCGGCGACACCAAGCAATGGATCATCACCCTTGGCAGTTACGGTTACGATTGGACCGTCGGCGGTAGAAAAGCGGAGCTCATCAGTTTTCCGGAAGCGATGAGTCGAGCCAACAATGCGGAAATCGAGAGCGCCGAAGTCGTCGGCCCGGGGTACAACCCATATTTTTATTTTGAAGAGGGCGATAAGGAGCACGCGGTCTGGTTTCTCGATGTTGTCACGTTTCTGAATGAATTGCGCGAGGTGCGCAACCAGAAGGCAGGCGGCTTCGCGCTTTACCGGCTCGGCACAGAAGACCCTGCGATATGGGACGCGCTCGCCGTTTCCCACGATTTCAAGATCGACAACCAAACGCGCGACGCGCTGGAAATTCTAAGAGGTACCGACACCATCACGGACGTCGGCGAAGGAGAGATCGTGACGGTTGATGAGAGTCGCGCCGATGGTCGCCGTAACCTTGCCGTGGACGCGGAAGGTTATCTCACGGCCAAGTACACCAAATTTCCGGAGTTTCCCACGCTTTATCATCAGGGCGCAGGCGGAGAGCATCAGGTTGCGATCACGTTTGACGACGGACCCGATCCGCAATGGACGCCGAAGGTTCTCGACATTTTGAAGGCGGCCAAAGTCAAAGCGGCGTTCTTTTTAGTCGGAGTAAACGCGGAAAAATATCCGGGGCTGGTGCGGCGAATCGTGAACGAAGGGCACGAAATCGGGAACCACACTTATTACCACCCAAATCTCGCGCTGGCGTGGCCGGAACACGTGCGTTTGGAATTGAACGCCACGCAGCTTCTGCTCGAATCAATCACCGGCCGCGCGACGACATTGTTTCGTCCGCCCTACGCCGCTGATACGCAGCCGTCGCAAATTAGCGAGCTGATGCCGTTGCAAATCGCGCAGGACTTGAATTATCTCGTCGTCCTCGAAAACATCGACCCGCAGGATTGGGCGAAGCCCGGCGCCGACATCATTGTTCAACGAGTGAAACAACAGCGTCGTGACGGCAGCATTATTTTGCTGCATGATTCCGGCGGAGATCGTTCGCAGACGGTGGCCGCGCTTCCCCGCATTCTCGAATGGTTACGCACGCGCGGCGATACGATTGTGCCAATCAGCGCTTTGCTCGGAACCTCGCGCGACGCGGTGATGCCGCCGCTGCAGACGACAAATCCGACGCTGGCGCGCATGATCAGCAGCACCGGATTTCGCATTTATCACGCCCTCGAAGAATTTCTTTGGGCTTTCATGATCGTCGCGACTGCTCTCGTTGTGGCGCGCACGCTGGTCGTAATCTGGCTCGCTTATCGTTTTCGGCGCTTGCCGAGAAGCGATTTCGCTGAGCCGGTCAGCATTGTGATTGCGGCTTACAATGAGGGAAAAGTGATCGGCGAAACTTTGAGGTCATTGCTTTCGACGGATTACAAAGGCGAAATCGAGATCGTCGTGGTCGATGATGGTTCCGTCGATCAAACCAGCGCCGAAGTCGAAGGCGTTGCGGATGTCGATCCACGAGTGCGTCTGTTGCGGCAGGAGAATCGCGGGAAAGCGCGGGCGCTGCAACGTGCACTTTCAACGGTTCATCACGGCATTGCCGTGTTTGTCGATGCCGACACCCATTTTCAGCGCGACACCCTGCGTTTGTTAGTCGAGCCGTTCGCCGACGAAAAGATCGGCGCGGTTTCCGGGCACGCCAAGGTTGGAAACCTGCGGACGTTCATTGCACGCTGCCAATCACTAGAATATACCTGCGGCTTCAATCTGGATCGCCGCGCTTACACGCGCTGGAACTGCATCACGGTTGTGCCCGGCGCGATTAGCGCAATCCGCAAGAGTGCGATCGATCGGGCGGGTGGTTTGAGTTTGCAAACATTGGCCGAAGACACCGATCTCACGCTTGCGCTGCACAAAGATCGACAACGCATCGTTTATGTGCCGCAAGCGGTCGGATGGACGGAAGCGCCCGAATCGGTGGGCACGCTCGCGCGGCAACGATTTCGCTGGGCCTACGGCACGCTCCAATGTCTTTGGAAACATCGCGACATGGTTTTCAACTGGAATTATCGCGCGCTTGGCTGGTTCAGTTTGCCGAGCGTCTGGTTCTTCCAGATTATTCTCGTCGCGGTCACGCCACTGGTGGATTTATTTCTGCTGGCTTCGCTTCCCTTTGGTGCGTGGCGCGCGGTTCTGCCATTCGTCATCACGTTTCTTTCAATGGACGTAATTCTTGCGACGCTCGCTTGCATTTTGGAAAAGGAACCGGTCACGCGCGCATGGCGAATTCTGCCGATGCGTCTGATCTATCGGCCGATGCTCAGCTATTGCATCTGGAAAGCAATTTTGCGCGCGATTAAAGGCGCGTGGGTCAGTTGGGGTAAGCTAGAACGCACCGCAAGCGTGCCGGTGCGAGTCGAATCGTAATTCGATGTTCGGGTTTCGACGTTGGGCGTTCTACGTTCTCTTGATGATGTCGATTTTCGCGACGACATCATGCAGAAGGGCGACAACTCAAACTGCGTCGGTCGATCCAAACGGTCCGGTTGAGGTCGTCGCTCCGGAACGCGGCGCCTATACCGGCGCGTTCATCGATTTCGGGGACGAGGAAGACACCGTCACGCTCGAGACGATCGAAGACTTCGAGCGAATGGTTGGCAAACATCAGGCCATCATCGCTTCATCCAGTTACTGGGGTGAGCAAGGTTTTCCAACCGCGAACCTCAACGTGCTTTGGCGGCACGGTTCGCTGCCGCTGGTTTTTTGGTCGCCGTGGGACAAGCCCTACATACAAAACCGCGGACCCGACAAGTTCAGTCTCGACAACATCATCGCCGGCCAATGGGACGCTTACATCGACAGATGGGCGGATGCGGCCCGCGAATTCGGTCACCCGATGATCGTTGTTTTTGGAAACGAGATGAATGGCGAATGGTTTCCATGGTCAGGCAAATTCTATGGCGGCGATCAATGGGACGAGGGGGTCCACAATTGGAAAGGTCCCGAAACGTTTCGGCGCGCTTACCGGCACGTGGTCGATCGTGTTCGCGCGCGGGGTGCGACCAACATCAAATGGATGTTTCACACCAATAACTACTCGTCTCCGGTCGAGACCTGGAATTTCGCGCCGTCCTATTATCCGGGCTCCGATTATGTTGATTGGTTAGGCATAAGCGTCTATGGGCAACAGTTCAAAGACGAACCGAATCCGGACATTTATTCGCTGGTCGATTGGCCCTACCAGGAATTATGCGGCCTCGATCCGAACAAGCCGGTGATGATCGCGGAATGGGCGACGGGCGAATTTCCCTACGAACCAGGTGAGCCCGGAATGCACAAGCCGGAATGGGTAAAACAAGGCTTGGAACTTTTTCGAACCCGATACTCGCGAGTGAAGGCGGCCGTTTACTGGCATGAACGCTGGCAAAATGTCGATCAAAGCTATAGCAACCTGCGGGTGAACTCGTCGGTGGAATCGCTGCAAGCTTATCGCGATGGCATTGCGAATCCGGATTGGTTGGGAAATCTGATTCTGCGCGCGCCGCCGAAGCAGTAGCTCTATTGCCAAACGGCCAAAATGCCGCCGAGCGCGATGCATCCAAAAAAATGGTGGCTCGCGTCGATCAACCAAACCTTAAACGGCTTTGATTCCCACAGATATTGGATGGTCAGAGCGGTGGCCGAGAAGCCAAGACCCACGCCGGCTCCAAGTTTTAGGCCGTAGCCGAGCTCATGGATCCCGGTGCGTGCGATTAAACGCGCCATGATCGCGGCGGCGATGAGATTGCAAAGGAAATTGCCAATCATTTTTGCTCCCATTCCGCCGCGCTGGATCTTGACTCCGTGTTGCTCGATTCCAGCCGCCCAAATTTTCCCGAATAACGCCATGTACCAAATTGCGCCGATGATCCAGTAAACAGCGGCCGCACAAATTACTGCTGTCCAATTCATTGCCATCAGGTTCATAGAAGCGGTTCTCTCAACCGGGCGGGCCTAAAGCAAGAAAAAATCCGCGTCGCGCTAGACAAAAACAGCAGTTGGCGGCGTCACGATTCTAAAAGACCGTGAAAAGGTCATGGAGAATGTCGCCACCGATGACAATTGGAAGACTTGTTTTTCTCAGCTCGCACCTGGCCTGGTGCTCTTCGCCCGGCAGTGGACGCGATCGGCGGCCGACGCGGAGGACGTGGTCCAGGAAGCTTTCGTCAAATTCTGGCGAAGGAATCACAACATCGCCAACCGCGGTTTGCTTTACGCGACGGTTCGCTCCATTGCCCTCGATTTTCTCCGGCGCGACAGCCGGCGCGCCCGTCGAGAATCGACCGCCATGTCCGATGTCGATCAAGCGGTCGAGCCAGCGTTCGATGTTGAAGATGATTCGCAACGAGCGCTTGTCGCCGCGATCGATCACTTGCCTGCCGAACAACGGGAGGTCCTTACCTTGAAGATTTGGAACGAGCTGACGTTTGCCGAAATCGGGAGCGCACTCGGGATCTCCCAAAACACCGCGGCCTCGAGATATCGTTACGCGCTTGCCGCTCTGAAAAAGAATTTTCCCTCAACATGAACGAGAACAACTTCACCGAGCTCGAAAATCAACTGCGCAAACTGCGTCCGGCCCAGCCGTCGGCTGATCTGGTGAATCGAGTCGAACGATCGCTGGCGGAACAATCATCAACATCGACTGCCGGTATGCTTCCGCGCCAGCGTCGGTTTCATTTCAATTGGCTTTCGCTTGGACTTGGCTTGGCGGCGGCGGCTGCACTTGTGGCCTTCGCGTTTATTCGAGTGCAACAACCGGCGAAGAGAACGTCGACCGTCGCTTCGCTCTCGCCTGTGCCGGCGGTCCCAACAAATTCAAACCAGCTTGTTCCAGCGGCTTTGACCCAGGTGGTCTATCACATTCGGGACGAAGGATTGCGCTTTCCGGCCAACTCACAGCAGCCGATGCGTCGCGTTCGTTCGCACACCCGCGAGACATTGCAGTGGCGCAATCCAAAGACCGGCGCATCGCTTCGCATTTCTTATCCACGGGAAGAAGTTTCACTCACTCCGATTTCAGGACAATAAAACTATGAAAACAAAATCCATCGCCGCCGTCGTTACGCTCATGCTATTGCCGATCGCAGCTTTCGCTCAACCGAATCCAGCGAATCCACCAAACCCGCCACCCGGTCCGCCGCCCAATGGTCCAGTTGGTCCGGGCGGTGATCGCGAACGTCACAATGAGAAAAAAGTGCCGGTGACTTATCTCGGCGTCGAGACTGATGGGGTTCCACGCGTGGTCAGCGAACAGCTCGGCCTACCGAAGGGCTTCGGCCTCGTGGTTGAGTACGTTGTCCCGGACGGCCCGGCGGCAGCGGGCGGCGTTCAGCAGAACGACATTCTCAAAATGTTGAACGATCAAATCCTGACCGAGCCGGATCAGCTTTCAAAATTGGTGCGCAGTTATACGGAAGGAACAACCGTTACCCTGACCGTTTTGCGCAAAGGGAAAGAGGAAAAGATCGGCGTGAAGTTGACCAAGAAAGAGGTTCCGGAGCGTTCGGAGTGGGGACATGGCCGCCATTTCAACTTCAATTTTAATGGGCGCGACTGGAGCGATTTTGGAATGGATGATCTGAAAGAGCACATGAACGAGCTCAAGGAACAGCTCGGGGACCAAACTCAGGGAGTCATTCACGACGCGGTGATGGCCGCGCAGCAGGAAGCGCAGCGCGTGCGCGACGAGGCGCAGCGCCGGCTCGATCTTGCTCAACAGATGCGCGACCAGGCACAGCGCGTCCGCGATGGGGCGCAACACATGCGCGATGAAGCTCGCCGCGCCCCCAGAATTCGGCCTGCTCCTCGGCCGGATGCGCCAACTTTTACCTTTGATCAAAATAAAGACGGCGGATTGAGCACAACGAAGATCGACATTGGCAAAGCGCAGATTGTTTACTCGGACGACAAAGGCGAGCTGCGCGTTGAGAAGGTCGACGGCAAGAAATTACTCACCGCGAAAGACCCGCAAGGTTTGCTCTTGTTCAGTGGTCCGGTCGAGACCAAGGAGGAACTCGACAAGGTTCCAGCTGAAGTCCGGCAGCGTTACGAGAAATTGCAGACCAACGATTTGCCGGCAGTCATTTCGGGCCATCAGGCTGAAATGGAAAACGATACTGACACGGACGATGAAGACAGCGACGCCGACATTCAATCAATGAGTCAAATTTCGATTCAACCTTCAGTTAACGAACTCAATTCGTCGATTCTTCGGCTTTAAGGCGGAGTTTTCCTTGTCGATCCTGAGCCAGCGGCTCTATTTAACGCTGGCGGTTGGATCGACATGTTGATTCGCGTTTTTATTTTTGCAGGCGTTTTGCTGTTGGCGAACGCGTCTCAAGCGCAAAGCGCCAGCGCGTCCCCGTCGCTCGAACAACGCGTGGCAGATCTCGAGGCTTATGTAAACAACGCCGCGCGCGGTTCCGATTCAGCTAGCGCGAAGAGCAACTCAAACATTTCCGGCCCCGGCCCCGGACACAATGGTTGGATGATGACTGCGTCCGCGCTGGTGCTGTTCATGACGCTGCCCGGACTCGCGCTGTTCTACGGCGGGCTTGTTCGCCAAAAAAATGTGTTATCGATCCTGGCACAATGTCTCGGGATTGCCGGATTGGTAGCAATCCTTTGGTGGGCGGTGGGTTATTCGCTGGTGTTTTCCCGGGGCTCGCCGGTCCTAGGTGGATTCAAATTCGCGTTTCTTCGCGGCGTAGATGCCCAACCGAATGGCGATTACTCCTACTGGGTATCGCAAAATATTTTTGCGATGTATCAGCTGATGTTCGCAATTATCACGCCGGCGTTGATCATCGGTGCGGTGGCGGAGCGAATCCGATTCGCAGCGGTGCTGGTGTTCGTCGGAGCCTGGATGTTCGCCGTTTATTTTCCGCTGGCGCACATGGTTTGGGGGATTGACGGCCTGATGAACGGCGTTTGGAATCCCGGCGCGAAAGTTCGTGCGATTGACTTCGCTGGCGGTACCGTCGTGCACATGTCGTCCGGTTGGTCGGCGCTTGTCCTGTGCGCGTTGCTCGGACCGCGGCTCGGTTTTCGAAAAGAAATCATGGCGCCACACAGCATGGTACTTTGCATGGTCGGCGCAGGAATGCTTTGGGTCGGCTGGTACGGATTTAACGCCGGCAGCGCGCTCGCTGCCGATGGGATTGCGGCGAACGCGTTCATGACTACAACGCTGGCGACGGCGGTGGCGTCGTTTACCTGGGCGATGTTGGAACTGCGTTTGCGCGGCAAAGCGAGCGTGCTCGGTTTTTGTTCTGGCGCGGTCGGCGGATTGGTGGTGGTCACGCCAGCATGCGGATTTGTCGATCCGACGGGCGCGATAATCATCGGCGTGATCGCCGGCATCATTCCATTCTTTGCCTGCACGAAATTGAAATCCTGGTTTCACTACGACGACGCGCTCGA
>DASZJH010000036.1:0-5399 GCA_035948375.1 Chthoniobacterales bacterium | reverse complement strand
CCGACAACCGGAATGTTGTTCTCGGCCTGACACGCAATCACGCATGCGCTGCAACCTGTGCAGACATTGAGATCGACCGCCATCCCCCATTGCTGCGCGCCGGTTAACGGCGGATGGCTGTACAGCGACGGTAAATATTTCTGCGGCTCGTCAATACCGGCGCATTTCTCGACGAAATGGTTGTCCTCTCGGTACTCGTCGAGCTTGGCTTCGCGAACCACTCCGCGGCCTTCGATGCTCCAATGGTCTTGCGTAATCGAAAGCGGATATTTTTTGCCAAGTTTGGAAACCTGGATGCTTTCGATTGTCTTTCCGTCCGCGACTGCGAAATGCGGCGTTGTGGCGGTTCGCAGGAAATAAGCGTTGAATCCCGGTACATCGCCGGTCGGCAGACTATTTGCGGCGCCGTCACCCGCGTAGGGCAACGGACCGCGCGCGGCAATCCCGCGCCCATAACCAAGTGGAATACTGATCGAGTTATCGGCATGTCCCGGCGCGACGACGGCCGCAATCACCAATTCGCGCCGAATCGGTTGATCGTTCGCATCGCGCATCATGTCAGTAATTGCGATTTGAACGAGGTCGCCCGTCGCGACACCAAGCGACTCCGCAAAGACGGGACTCATCATCGCCCCGTTGTCCCAGGTCAGTTTAGTGATCGGATCGGGCATCTCCTGAAGCCAGCCATTATTGCTGTGGCGGCCGTCGTCCATCGCGTAACTGCGGACGAAAACAATTTCGGGTGATTGCTCGGTCGGCGGAGGCGCTGGCGGCGACGTCGTCCAGAGTTGTTTTGCCGGACCACTAGCAGCCCCGACGTTGAATGCCGCCGGCCGATCGTGCAATGCGACATGCGCCGCGAATCCATCGTGCAAAAACTTCGACCAGGCGGTTTGAAAATCACCCGGCGGTTTGGTTGCGCGGAAGGTCTCCTGGACAAGCTCCGGCCCCTCGACCTTTGGCCGGCCAAGCAGCGCGTTCATGAGTTCGACGTCACTGAGCCCGCCAAATAGCGGGAGAATCATCGGTTGAATCGACAAATACGAACCGTCCGCGGCCAGAGCGTCGCCCCACGATTCCAAATAATGCGCAAGCGGCACATGCCAGTGGCTGATGGCAGAGGTTGCGTCCTCGTGATAACCGAGCCGCACTACTTCCGGCACTTTCTTTTGCAGCTCTGTCCAATCGATCGGAAACTTTTTGTCCGGATCCTGCGCCACCGCGCGCGGCGCGTTGTAAACCGGGTCACCCCCGAAAATGAAAAGCGTCTTTATCTCGCCGCGATTCATTCGATCAGCGAGCTGCAGGATGCTCTTGCTGTTTTTGTTTCTTGGAAACTCACGAACTACGATCGTCCGGCCAATATTTTTCAGCGTGGAATTAATGGCGTAAGCCAGCAATTGAACGACCACCGGCTGCTGTTGCCCCGCCAAAACAATGCTCGAACCCGATTTGGCGATCAGGTCGTTGGCGGCTTCGATTAACCATTGCTCCTCAAACGCCGGTGTTTCGCTGGGCGTAGCCAACGTTTCGAGCAACGAGAGCAGTGCCGAATCTTTCGTCAGCGCGCCGATTTTTCCGGCGAGGAGATAAGTGAAAACGGGAACCTGACTCGCCGCGATTCGCAAGCGATGATCGGCCATCGCTCCCGTGATGGTAAACCGGTTCTCGACCACGTAGAGCCGGTTCATGTTGTCGTTGGCGGCTTTTACGCGGCGCCGCGATGTGAACGCGCGGGCTGAAGCGAGGTCGCCTTCGCCGCAATCCAGAAAATCGCTGTCGAGGGCGAGCACGACATCGGCGCGCTCGAAGCGCGGGATCAATCGAACATTTTCCCCGAACGCGGTGCGCGTCGCAAAATTTTGTGCATCGCTCAGCGCGGGCTCGTAAACGCACCACGTCATTTTCGGAAACGCTTTTTCGAGCTCGGTGCGCAATCGCTCACGCGTCGGCGACTGCATTTCCTCAACCAAAAACGCCAGGCCGTCTCCCGATCCAAGCTGACCGCGCAACTTGTCGATGTAAGCGTCAAACTCCGCACTAGTGGCGTCTTTGCCGCGGTTCACAAACCGTCGCGATCGCGTTGGATCGTAGAGATCGAGTAGCGACGCCTGGGCAAACGTGTCCGTCCCGCCACCTGATGCGGGATGGAACGGATTGCCTTCAAGTTTGATGGGCCGTCCATCGACCGTCGTCGCGATCAGCGGAATCGCGCCACTTCTCCGCGGCATTGCGGTTGCGTAATAGAGAAACTTTCCGGGAATGGTCCATTCCGAGCTCTTGGTGAACGGCACCAAATGCAGTTCCGGGCGCCGGCAACTGGTCAGGCCAATCCCCGCGAGCGCCATCGAGGCGCCCATCAATTTCATGAAATCGCGCCGCGACCATTCATTTTCGTCGAGCTCGGAAGCGCCGGCGGGAAATTCACGCTCCAGCCATTCGCGAAATTCCGCGGTGTTGCTGTACTCGCCGAGACTGCGCCAGTATTTCTTCCCGGTCGCTGGTTCGGGTGGATGTTGGAAAACGCGTTTCATCGGTGACAGGTCTGGCAATTAATGCTCGGAGCGACGTTCCAGCGTTCCTTCAATGTCTGACCGATCTCCTGCTGGCTCAGACGCTTCTTCTTCGTCCAGTCCTCGGTCATGCCTCTTGGCTGCCCGTACTTCGCTACGAACTCCGCCGGTTTCACGTCCGCCGGCTTCCAATCAAGATTGAAAACCTCTTCCTGCGGGCGCAGAAAATTTTCGGGATGGCGATGACATTCGAGACACCACGCCATGCTGTGAGGTTCGGCAATGGACACCCTCGACATGTGATTGACCTGACCATGGCAACTGAAGCAACTGATCCCGCGGTTCACGTGCGCGGCGTGATTGTAATACACGTAATCCACCGACCGATGAAGCCAGACCCACTCGATCGGCTTGCCACCTTTCCAACTTTGTCGGACCGGTTCGAGCTTCGGATTATCTTTTTGCACTTGGGTGTGGCAGTTCATGCAAAGCTGCGTGTTTGGCACGTTGGAATGAGCGGCCACTTCCACGAAGCTGTGGCAATAACGGCAATCCATCCCGAGCTGTGTCACGTGAATGTCGTGAGGAAACGGCACCGGCTGGATCGGTTCGTAGCCGACCTTGGTATATTTGGGCGTGACGTAGTACCAGGTGAACGCGCTCAACCCGCAAACGATCAGGATGCCGGCGACGGCCATCTGCAGCGGCAACCAGTTCGTCCAGCGTGGAAAAAAATTCGCCATAAATCAGCGGACGCCTTGCGTGGCCCGACACGGCCGCCAACTTAGAAACGAACCAGAAGTGAAATTAGGATGTGCTTCGTTCAAACGCTACGGAGTTAAGGTTGTTTGCTCGCCTGCGGGCCGCCAAGATTGTATGAATGCATGCGATGGCGGCAAAACAAAATTCACGTTCCATTGTCATAACGTCGCGTTCCACTTTTCCGATACAGAAAAGTGGCCGATGCGCAAAGACGATCACGTCAAAACTTCGCCGAACCGTCAAGTGAAAGCGTTCACCATCTTATTTTTGTTTTGCGCGTTAAATTTGGCCGCGCTCGCCGCCAACGATGTCGATCTTCTTCTGGTTAACGGAAACGTTTACACCGTTAACGAAAGACAACCGCATGCCGAGGCGATCGCCGTTCGCAAAGATCGGATCGTTTTCGTTGGATCGAACGATGACGCCAAGAAATTTCACGCGACACGCACAGTCGATCTCGCCGGCAAGATCCTCGTGCCTGGTCTGACCGATTCGCATTGCCACATCTTCGGAATCGGCGAACGCGAGCTCACCTTGAATCTCGAGCGGACGAACACACTGATGGATTTTCTCGCTAAAGTTTCAGAACGGGCGACTAAAACCGAACCGGGCAAATGGATCACCGGGCGCGGATGGATCGAAACGTTTTGGAAACCAGCCCAATTTCCGACACGACAAGATCTCGATAAGGTCGCGCCACATAATCCGGTCTTTCTGACTCGCGCCGACGGTCACGCCGCGGTCGCGAACTCCGCGGCGCTGAAGATCGCGAACGTCGACAAAGACACACCGAATCCTTTTGGCGGCGAGATCTTGAAAGATAAAACGACCGGGGAACCGACCGGCATGTTGACCGACAACGCGATGGACCTTGTCGCGAAACAGATTCCCAAGCCAACCGCGGCCGAACGCGAGCAAGCGTTGCTCACCGGAATCAATCGCGAGCTCGGGCTCGGCTGGTGCGAAATCCAAAACGCCGGCAGCCACAAGGACGAGATCGATTTGATCAAAAAAGTCTACGGCGAAGGCAAAGCGAAGATCCGCTTTATCAATTGCGTTTTCGGTCCCGGCGAAGACGCGCAAAACTTTTTAAAGGAAGGCGCGACGATTGGCGCGTTCGATCATCACTTCACTCAACGCACGATCAAAGTGATTTTCGACGGCGCGCTCGGATCGCGTGGCGCAGCGTTGTTGAAACCGTACAGCGATGCACCGGAGACTTCCGGTTATCTCACCGAAAAACCGGAAGAGCTGCGTCCAATGTTCGAAGAAGCATTGCGTCGTAAAATTCAAGTCGAGACGCACGCGATCGGCGATCGCGCGAACCGAACGATTCTCGATCTTTATGAAGGCGCATTTAGAAAAGTTTTCCCACTTGGAAGCAAACATGCCGCGCCTCGTTGGCGCGTGGAGCACGCGCAGATTGTCGATCTTGCCGACATTCCGCGGTTCGCCAAGCTCGGCGTGATTCCATCGATGCAGCCGTCACACGCAATCAGCGATTTGTTTTTCGCGCCGGCGCGTTTGGGAATGGATCGACTCGTCGGTGCTTACGCGTGGCAATCGTTCTTGAAGTCGGGCTGCATTATTCCCGGTGGATCGGATGCGCCGGTCGAGCGTGGCGAACCAATGATCGAATTTTACGCCGCGGTCGCGCGCAAAAGCATCAAAGGCGAATCAGGCCCGGGCTGGCATTCCGAACAAGCGGTCTCGCGGGAACAAGCGCTAAAAATGTTTACGATTTGGCCTGCTTACGCCGCGTTCGAAGAACAAGACAAAGGGTCTATCGAACCCGGCAAGCTGGCCGATTTCACCGTGCTCTCACAAGACATCATGAAAATTCCGCCGCCGGAAATTTTGAAGACGCGCTGCGAGATGACAATTATCGGCGGCGAAGTCGTCGCTCAGGCTCCGAGCAAATAAATCGCAACAAGCGTCAGCAAAAAATACGGGACCAAAACCGCGGCGCCAGCGTACTCCTTGGCCATTCGTTGACCGAAGAACAGACAAAGGATCGCAATTGCGGAAACGATCGCGCCGTAAAACGCGATCATTGGATTGTGCGCGAAGAGCAGCGCAAGAAATCCAATCCCACTCAGCGCGCCGGCTGCGACCTCAATGATC
>DASZJH010000035.1:0-11317 GCA_035948375.1 Chthoniobacterales bacterium | reverse complement strand
GGATTGATGCAATTTGAAGCCGACCGCGCACATCAATTTTTCTCGCGGGCAGCCGAAGTTTTGCCTCGAGAAGATCGCAAATCGATGGTTGCGGCCGAAATAATGGCGTCGATCTATCGCGGTTTATTGCGCCGAATGGAGCTGGACAAATTCAGAGTATTCGAAAAAGAATATAGATTAAACAAACTGGAAAAGGCCGGGCGAATTGCGGCGCACCTGTTCAAGCTTTTTTGAATGGATGGAGAGTGCAATCCGTCTGAGCCATCGAAATCGTAATTGTTATATGAAAAAATACTTAGCATTGGTCTCAGCATTGTTGGTTGCATCTGTGACGCTCGCGCCGCTTACCAAGGTGTACGCAATTGGTGAAGCGCAAAAAGCCGTTGAAGTTACGCCCGAAGACGCGGCCAAGAAATATCCGCTGCCTCCGGGGAAAGATTACCCCATGGGGATTAACGCAAACTCGCAATCGGCCACGGCCACGGGCTTCGTGCAAAGCCCGTACTCCGCCCGCGTCTACGACTGCCGAAAAATGAAACACGGGACGTTGATCCTGGACGAGGGCGCGAAGAAACTCTTTCACAAGCCATAGGTCGGGTTTCAACTGCGCAAACGGATTAGTTTTCCGCCGAAACATTTTCTCGGTTGCGCGGTTCAATGGGCTAACGAACCAGTCACTATGAACAAAAAGATTTTAACAGTGGGTTGCGGCGTTTTGCTCGCTGCATTCGGTCTCGATTCCTGCGACACGCCCACCGGTCAGGGTGCGGCGGCCGGCGCCGGTGCAGGTGCAATCATTGGCGGAATCGCAGGCGGCGGTCCGCGCAGCGCGGCTATCGGCGCGGCCATTGGTGCCGCAACCGGGGCGTTAATCGGACACGCGATTCAAGAAGACCGAGCCCGCGAGTACGGCCCGCCACCGCCAGGAGGCTATCCGTTCGCCCGGCCGACCGGGCGTCCGGGAATTTTTGTGAGTCCGTACACCGGACGCACTTACGATTTGCGCGGCGTGCCTCCCGGTGGACTAACCCGCGATGTCGATACCGGTCAGTTGTTCCGCCGACCGTAAGCGAAGATCGACGATTAAAACTTCAGACACGCGTTGATCTCCGGATCAACGCGTTTTCTTTTGCAGCGCGTCCACCAGAGCCTTGGCTTCGTCGGTCATCTTGAGCAACTCGGGCCATTGCCGGTGATAATTTTCGCCCGCCAGCTTGCGGGTCGCGTCGAAACCCATGTGCGATCCAATGTTTTGTTCGGTCGGCGCGTGATCGAGTGAATCGCTCGGATTCCGAATGACGGTGGTGTCGCGCGCCGGATCGGTATTGGCGCAAAGGCGAAACAATACCTTGCTGGTGTTGTGCACGTCGCAGTCCTCGTCCACTACCACGATGTATTTGCTGAACATCATTTGACCCATGCCCCACAAACCGTGCATCACCTTGAACGCCTGATACGGATATTGTTTCCGAATGCTGACGAACACGAGATTGTGAAAGACACCCTCGGCCGGAAGCGTCATGTCGACTAACTCCGGAAAATTCATTTTGAACACCGGTAAAAAAATTCGGACCACTGCGTCGCCAATGTAAAAATCCTCCATCGGTGGAATGCCCACGATCGTTGTCGGATAAACCGCATCCTTGCGATGGGTGATAGCGGTTAAATGAAAAACCGGATAATCCTCGACCGCTGTGTAGTAACCGGTGTGATCACCGAACGGTCCTTCCGGCCGCATTTCGCCGGGCTGGACGTAACCTTCTAAAACAAAATCGACATCCGCCGGAACGTCGAGATCGATCGTTTTGCATTTCACCATCTCGATTGATTTTCGCCGCAAGAATCCCGCAAACAGAATTTCATCCAGTCCGTCGGGCAACGGCGCAGTGGCGGCAAACGACAATGCCGGATCACCACCCAGCGTGACCGCGACCGGCATGCGTTCATTGCGTTCGTAGTAACGCTTCCCGTGGCGTGCGCCGACTTTGTGGACCTGCCAATGCATTGCGGTCGCTCGTTCATCGAAAACCTGCATCCGATAAACGCCGACGTTGCGCGCTCCGGTCTCGGGATCGCGGGTATGGACATTTGGTAACGTAATGAAACGCCCGCCGTCTTTCGGCCAGCATTTCAAGATGGGAAGATCGCGGAGGGAGAAATCGGGATCGTCGTTGTCGATCCTGTGGACGACTTCCTGACACGCCGCGTCACGCACGCTCTTGGGTCGGGCGTGCAGCAGATGGATTCCCTGTTTGAGCAACGCGAAACCTTCTCGCAGATCGGTCGGCGGCTTCGCTTTGAGAATCAGCTGAATCTCCTGCGCGATCTCATCGATACTCTCGCGCCCCAGCGCCATCGCGATGCGTTTGCGCGACCCCATCGTGTTGATCGCGACTGGAACCTTGGAGACTTTGCCGTCGACGAGCGGTTGTTCGAAGAGCAACGCCTTTCCGCCGCCGGGCGATTTCATTTCGCGGTCGGCCCATTCCGAGATGAGCAAGTCCGTATCGACCGGTTCGGCGATGCGAGTCAGCTCGCCGGCCCGGTCCAGCGTTTTAAGAAAATCGCGGAAGGACGCGTAAGACATTTGCTTACGCTACACTGGCGCGCTCGGCGGAATTACGCGACCAAATTTTGGTTACCGGTAAGGGGGAGTCAGGTACTGGAACGACACAACCCGCCCGTTAACGAACGTGGCCGTCTTGTACGGAATCGCGATCGTCGGCGGGATGTAAGAATAATAGAACGGGTCGTAGAATGGATCGCCAAAGAAGACGAAGTGGCGGCCATGATGAAAACGCGCTACGCCCACGCCGAAGCCAAATCCGGGATAAAATCCCGGGCCGTAGCCGTAGTACGGATAGTAGGCGGAGCCGTACGGCGCATAGCGATTCTCCACATAAATCCAAGTCTCGGTTGGACGGCCGCGCATCTCACCCGCGGTTTTTTGTTCGGGCGAACCCCACGCCAGCCACACCGCGCTCGTCGACATACCCGACCGAATCTGCCCCTGACGCACCAACGCTTGGTCGCGCGGCGAAAGGCTATTGAAAATGTCCGGGTGTTCGGAGATTCGATTCTCGAGGGTTTCGCAGCTCGTTAGGCAGAGTCCGACAGCAATCAAACCTAACCACAGCGTCTTGGAAATTGTGTTCATAAAAAATGATACAGCGGTGATTTGGTTGGTCAATCGCCCGCTGCCTTGATTGAACACGGTGTTGCCGATAACGTTGCGATTGAAAATGGAAGATCGCTACGGCCACCGCATTTCCTACTTGCGCGTTTCAATCACCGATCGGTGCAACGAACGCTGCAACTATTGCATGCCTCGCGAGCTGCAGGAATGGCTGCCGCGCGAAGACATTCTTAGTTACGAAGAAACGCTCCGACTCATTCGCATCGCCGCCGATCTCGGTGTCACTAAAATCCGCGTGACCGGTGGCGAGCCGCTCACTCGTCGAGGCATCGTGGACTTCATCCGCGAAATTCCGAAAGTGCGCGGAATCGCGAGTCTCGGAATTTCCACCAACGGGACATTGCTTGCGCACAAAGTTAACGGACAAACAATGGCGGTGGCGTTGCGCGATGCCGGCGCGCAGTCAGTCAACGTTTCACTCGATACTTTGGATCGACATCGTTACGCGGAAATCACCGGCCGGGATTTTCATCAGCAAGTTTTGGAAGGAATCAATGCCGCCATTGCCGCCGGATTCGATCAAATCAAACTCAATGCCGTGCTGATGCGCGGTCGCAACGAAGATCAGCTGATTCCGTTGGTCGAATTCGCCGCTGCGCACAACTTGATTCTGCGTTTCATCGAGCTGATGCCGGTCAGCACCACCGAAGTGTTGAGCGACGATAATTTTTTGCCGGTGGCGGAAGCCAAACGGGCAATCGAGTTGCATTACGGCGCCTTGATTCCCGAAACATCATTTCGGACAAGTGGTCCCGCGACTTACTACCAGGTTCCCGGCCGCGATCAGCGGATTGGATTTATCGGAGCGATGACCAATCTGCATTTCTGCGAGAGTTGCAACAAACTGCGGCTCACCTGCGACGGGAAGTTGCGGCCCTGTCTCGGTAGTTACCTCGAGTTCGACATCATGAAACCGCTAAGGACCGGCGCGAGCGACGACGAGTTGCGCCAGTTTTTCATCGATGTGGTCGAGCACAAACCGGAGCAGCACGATTTTCGAAATAATTATCAGCCCGATCGCAAAATGATCGCGATCGGCGGCTGACCATGAACCGCCTTTCGCATATTGGCTCCGATGGTCGCGCTCAGATGGTCGACGTTTCGGCGAAGCCGATGTCGAATCGCACCGCGATTGCGAAAGGAAAAATCAAGCTTCAGCGCAAGACGCTTGATTTAATTTCTAAAGATCAAATCGCGAAAGGTAATGTATTCGCGACGGCGCGGCTGGCTGGAATTCAAGCAGCAAAACAAACAGCCCAACTCATTCCACTTTGTCACACGCTTCCGCTGAGCGACGTGAAGATCGACATCGTCACTGTACGAGATAGCGCGGAGGTGACTTGCACCGCGCGAACAATCGCCCAGACCGGCGTTGAAATGGAAGCGCTCACCGGCGTCGCGATCGCTTTGCTCGCCATTTACGACATGTGCAAAGCCGTTGATAAGAAAATGCAGATTGGCGCCGTACGACTCATTAAGAAAACGAAAGTCTGATGCAAATCGTTTGCGGCATCATTACAGTTTCGGATCGCGCGAGCGCGGGGGATTACAAGGATCTTGGCGGACCGGCACTCAAGGAAGTCGCTCAGAAAAACGGCTGGCAGGTTCTATGCGAAGCGGTGATTCCCGATGAAGCCGCGAAAATCCAGGACACGATCCGCTCGTTTTCGAAGCAGGGCTGCGGATTGATTCTCACTACGGGCGGGACCGGAATCGCATTGCGCGACGTTACACCGGAAGCAGTTCGCGCGATCATGCGTGTTGAATTACCGGGCTTTGGTGAAGTGATGCGCGCCGAATCGATGAAGATCACACCAAACGCAATTATTTCTCGGAACCTCGCAGCGGTGGTGGATGATTCGCTGGTCATCGCGCTTCCCGGAAAGCCGAGCGGCGCGGTCGAATGCCTCGGGTTTGTCGCGGGTGCGATTCCCCACGGCGTCGCAGTCGCACAAAAACAACCGACGTCGTGTTGAGTCGGCGATTATCGATCCTCAATGCGGGTAAATCAGTAACTCCAGCATCTGTTTTCCGTGTTCGGTCAGGTGTGCATGCGAGGACGGACCGGCGGCGATGCCATCGACTAGGTATGACGCGCTTCCCAAGCTGGGTTTCACATAAACCAGCTCGGGTTCTTTTAATTTGCGGTCACCTGGCTCGATTTTGAGCGGCAAACCGCTGCGCGTGAAACTTACGATCCACGAGCGCGATTCACTGGAGCCGGTTCCGCTCAACATCCAGGGATAAAGCTTGGGCAATTCAAAATGGCGCGAGTTTGGGAGCGCGACTTTGAAATAAACGGCTTCTTCGCCAAGAAATCGCGGAATAGTGAGAGCCGGTTTTTCGTGCAGCTCTAGATACAGGCGCGCGATGTCGAGTCCGGTGAGATTGATCCCGTTGTAAATGCCGTGGTAGTTCGGATCGCCGCGCCTATGGAACGCGGCGTACCATTCTTCGAAATTGTGGTTGAGCATCAGGTTCAGCTCCAAATGCACATGCGCGCGCTCCCGATTGATCCCGACGCCGGTGTAACCCATCACGGCGATGTGTTGTCCGCGCTTCACCATTTCGCCAGTGCGGATATCGATCTTACTTAAGTGCCCGTACAAACTGTAATAGGGCGAGCCATCCCAGCGATGTTCGATCACGATATACTTCCCGTAATTTGAATATCCGAGGACGGCATTGGTGTAGACAATTTTCCCGTCACCGATGGCGCGGATTTCATCGCGGGGCTCGCCATTGTCGTCACGGTGAACCGGACGGATGTCGATTCCTTCATGGAACCGCGTGTAAACAATGCCATCGCGCGTCTGTTGGGGATCGCGCACGAATCCGTACTGGCCGCCCTCCCACGGCGTCGATTTTTCGCCGTGATAATCGCGCTCGATGTATTGATAGAAGGCGGATCCGCCGCCGTGAAAGATCGCATCGTTGTCGGTCGGCAATGCCAGCTCGAGAGCGCGGACGTTTCCGCCAACGCCAGCGATCACAATCGCGGCAAATGTTATTGCCCGCCAAAGCCTCATCGCTTTTTCTTTTCGCCAATGAGCCGCCAATCCTTTTTCATTGATTCAATGTCGGCTTTAGTCAGACCCGAGGCGATGTAGATCCGGCCGTCCGACACTCGCCGGTCGATTTGCAATTCCGTTATTGGCCGGCCATTAACCAGGACAAAAAGTAAACCGCCTCGCTTTTCTACACTGAGCGTGTCCAGCGCGAGCGTCCCGTGCTCATCGAGTTGAAAAAGCGCGCCATAATTTCCGCCGCTGGTCGAATACGGATAGAAAGCAATCACGTCGCGTTCAGAGAGTCGTGGCACCCGCTCAATGGCGACTCGTTTCCCTGAAAACATGGCCGGGACCGAGCTGGCGAAGGAAGCGCCATCGTTTGGGTTTGCCTCCGCGTGCACCCGAAAGCTGCAATGTCGATCTTTTCCCGAGACGGACGGTACGAACAATGCCACAATCAGGCTCGCGAAAATGAATTTCATGACCGATTGATAACGCTACCTTCTGGTGTTTGACCCGTCGATGCTTCGTCTCGCCATCATTTTCTATACTTTGCTTTTTACCGCCGCCGGTCTCCGCGCGCAGGAAACCACGTTGCAAACTTCCGCCCGCTCTACGCCGTCGGCCACGCCCGCCCCCTCGGTTACCCCGGTTCCAACCCCGACGCCGATTACCACCACGACCTTGAAGAAACGTAGCGTTCTTGGCCGGATGCTACATCCATTTTCCTCGTCTGAGGTTCTTCCCAAGTACCAGGATCGAAAATTGCGCGGACTGGTTCTCAATTTCCAGGTTTCCCCGCAGCCGGTCCGGCTTTCCGAAGTCCGACAAATGGAAGTCAAAGTCATCGTGACTAATCTCGGCAGCCACGTGGTCACGCTCGAATTTCCAACCGACCAACGGATCGAAGTGCAGTTGCTGAACGCCACTGACACCGTCCTCACCAAATGGTCTGAGAATCACGCGTTTAAGGACACTCCCAGCAGTATCCTGGTTAACCCGGGTGAGCATATTGAATACAAGGAAATGATCGCAACCCGCGACCTAACGCCCGGACGGGTTTTCACCGCGGAGGCTTTCTTTCCCAATTATCCCGAGCTTCGGATCCGGCAGAAATTCATGACCGAACCGTGACGCAGAGGTTGATAGTTGATGGTTGAGAGTTGATTGCGCGAAGCCTGTTTTCTATCAACTATCACCTATCAGCCATCAACTCTTCTCCGATTACCACAGCCATCCGCAGGGACATCGCGTTCAGCCGTATTCCCAAAAGCTGCTGCAGCCGTGGACTGACAGCGCACGCGCGCGGGGATTGACCGACATCGCCTTTACCGATCACGACCGTTACCATAACGGCGTCGATTTTGATGAAATCGATAAGCTCCGCGCCGCGAATCCCGATGTGAAGGTTCGCGCCGGCATCGAACTCGACAACGATCCCGAAACTTCGGCCGCGGGCAGAAACTGGGTCGATAAAAATTGGGACAAACTCGATTTCGTTCTCGGCTCGATTCATTACCTCGACGATCCGACCCAAATGTTCGACAGCGTCCCTGACGGCGCCGAACAATTCGTCGGGCGCGATATTGGCGAAATCTACGAAGATTACTTTCGGCGCCTTCGCGAAATCGCCGCCACCGGTCTGGTCGATTGTTTGTCCCACCTCGATCTGATCAAAATCCACGGGCATCGCCCGTGCGGGGACGTTCGATTCATCGTGAACGAAACGCTCGATTTCATTCGCTCACGTAACCTCGCCATCGAACTTTCAACAGCGGGTTGGCGCAAACCGGTCGACGAACTTTACCCGAGCGACGAAATCATCCGGCTCGCGATGAAAAAGGGAATTCCATTCACTACTGCGTCCGACGCGCACTCGCACGCGCAACTTGCCGAGAATTACAATCGCCTCGCCGACAAGATGTCGATCTTCGGTATTCGCGAAGTCTGCGTTTACGAAAAACACAAACGGCAACTGCTAAAACTGTAGCGGCGGTCTATGACCGCCGAAACAAACTCGGAATGACAAAAGAGAGTTGGTATTCGCGTTCCGGAATTTGGTTTTGGATTGTTATCGCGCTTGGCGCCGCGCTTCGTTTCTATCTCGTCGTCTTCACTGAAGGCACACAGGATGTCCAAATTTGGGAACGTCACGCCCGCGACGTTCGCGATTCTGGATTGATCGCTTATTACCACGGCGATCCTTCGGCGAACCATCCTCCATTCATCACCGAAGTAGAGGCGCTGCTTCTGCGAATCTCCGATGCGACCGGAATTCCGTTCCGAATTTTGCTCCGCGCTCCATTCGCGGCGCTCGACTTGGTCACTACGTTCTTGCTGCTGCTGATATTGGGCGATTATCGATGGAGACTTGTTGCCGCTGCCGCTTACTGGCTGAATCCGTTGTCGATCATTTTCTCTGCCTATCACGGGAACACCGATTCCGCGGTGGCGTTCTTCCTCGTGCTCTGCGTCTGGTTGTTGCCGAAAGACAAATTGCTCATAGCTGCGGTCGCGCTTGGCGTGAGCTTGTGGATCAAACTTCCGGTTGTTGCAGCGATTCCGGCGTTGGTCCTTTTTATCCGAAACTGGCCGCAGCGATTTCAGTTTCTAATGATTGCCGCCGTCGTGGCGCTCGCTAGCTACGTGGCGCCGCTTATTCAAGACCCGGCGATCGTTTGGAAAAATGTTTTCGGTTATCGCGCCCAAATCTTGCACACGACTGCTGGCGTGCCGGCATGGGGACCGCGCGTGTTCTTGTTCTCGATCATTGCGTCGCCACAAAGTTGGCCGGTTTCGTTCCGCGCCCCGATCTTGTTCTTCCTCGACAACAGCTGGCTGTTCGCGCTTGCGCTCGCGTTCTTGATCACTTGGCTGCGTCGCAATCGCCGCAGCATTTCTGAACTGTGCGCCACCATTGCGATGATCTACGTCATCGTTCTCGCGTTGAGCGACGGCTTTTCCTTCCAATACTTCGTCTGGTCGCTGCCGCTCTGGTTTTTTCTGCCGCGCTGGTTTTTCATTCCGGCAATCGTTCTGGTCAGCGGCTACGTTTACTTTTTGTACGCCTATCTCTGCGGCAATCCCTGGCTCCTCGGCCTTTGGGATTTCAACGGCCACCCTTACTGGCCGCTTCCGATCATCGCTCTCCGCAACGCCGCCTATCTGCTTTTCTTCGCCGGCGCAATCTGGTTTCTGATCTCAGAAATCCGAGGTACTAAAATGCACATCCAATCGAAACCGAGTATATGCTCGTGTTGACCTTTGATCGCAGTGTTCTGGCCGACACGAGCACTACTCTTGCTGCCGGTGTTGGCTCGGTGAGCAGCACAACGTTCAGCGGTAACACCGCGACCGTTCAGTTGAGCGGCGTCTCGGATCGGCAAACGATAACCGTTGAACTGGACAACGTGGTCGGAGTCGTTGGTGTGAACTCGAAAGTTCTGGTGAGCATGAGCGTGCTCATTTGCGACGTTAATCAAAGCGGCTCGGTTACGAATGAGGACATTTTGGCAGTTCAATCCCATTCCGGCGCAACTGTCGATTCAACGACATTCAAGTACGACACGACCGCGAATGGCGTGATCAACTCGAGCGATATTTCTTACACGCAATCATCGGAGAGCGACAGTCTCTATCCTGATCTCGCTTCACCGGCCACTATTGTCACGCGCGCAGCAAACCCACATGCCGCCATGAAGATAGAGTCGGGGTGGGTCAACTTGAATTACGGATTTCCACCGCCCTCACCGTAAATGCAATATGAACTATCAGAGTAAAAAAACTGTAATGCTAGGCGATCAGATTTCTTACAATGGACAGATAGGCATAATTGTCTTACTGCGTGGCAAGAGTAACGATATAACGGCGTTTGATCCGAAGGATTGGAGTTCATGTCCCGGTGTACTGATTCGGTTCGAGAACGGAGCGGTGCTTCACTTGGATGATTCAAACGATCCCTTGCTTATGCTTTTGAAGCGTCGGTCTGTAGAGGATTGAAATCCGTACCACCGACCTTATGAAATCGTACTTGCTTTCGCGCATTTAACCTTCCTCGCGTTCGCCGGGCATATTTCTCCCTCTGGCGAAGGAACAGATTGTGATGGAGTTACGTTATCGCGAACCGGATCGGGCGGGCCGCTATAGGCTTAAGCCGCCGGTGATTTTTTTCATTTCGGATTGGGCAATCGCTTTTCCCTGATCGATCGCTTGTTGGACACCGCTTAGGACAGCTTCTTCCAGAAACTCGACATCGTTTGGATCGACAATCTGTTTGTCGATCTTGATGGAAAGAATTTCGCCGGCGCCGTTCGCAGTCACTTTTACTTTTCCGCCGGCCGCGCTCACATCGACGGTTTTCTCTTCCAGCTCGGCCTGAGTCTTGGCCATTTGTGCCTGCATCTGCTGCGCCTGCTTCATCAATTTGTTCAGATTCATAAATTAACCCTCACCTCAATCCTCTCCCTGAGGGAGAGGCGGATCAGAAGCATTATCACCGTTTGATTTCGCCTTTGAAAATTTCGAGAGCGTCGCGGATCAGCGGATCGTTTGTGTAGTTTTCCGGCGCGTTTTGTTTCAATGGTTCACCTTTTGACGGAAGATTTTCCTGGACCAGCAATTTCAAGGTCCAATCTTTGCCGCTGACCTCGCGCAAAAATGTTTCGATCAGCTTTCGGTTGGTGGCCGTGGCCAAAATGTCCATCGTCGATTTTTGATCGGGCGAAAATCCGAGCACGAAGTGACGGCCCTCGCTCGGAAGAACGTGCGCTGCCGCGGCCGAGTTTCGGACAAAAGCTTTTGTGTTCGGGATTTTCACGTAAACGCTTTGCCAGATCTTCTCGGGATCACTCTCGCCGTTGGGCGTTTCGGCCACGCGTGGCGCCAGGGCCGCTTTTTCGTCAGCAGCCGGGGCGCTGCCAATCCGGCTCGGACCTTCAGCACTTAACGTTTTTTTTTCCGCCGTCGGCTTTCCGTCGCGGAGTTCGCCGAGTCGTGTGATGACTTCATCGAGCGTCGTCTGGCCCAGACTCTGGATCGCTTTGATGACCGCGACCTCGAAGTGCAATTTTTTGTTGGGCGCCCACTTCATTCGGCCTTCGGCCTGCGCGAA
>DASZJH010000034.1:0-8317 GCA_035948375.1 Chthoniobacterales bacterium | reverse complement strand
CTTTCCACTTATCTGAACACCTACCGCAGCGACAGCGGAATTCTGGTGGCGCGGCCCCTAAGGTAATCGGAGCCGACGGCACTATCGCGATTGTTGTTGCGCGCGGCGTCTGGCAAGCTCGACAGTCTCACAATGAAGATGTCGATCTTGCGATTGCTGATCTTGTTGGCAGCAGTTTCGTCACATTCGGTGTGGGGCGAAACTAAAATTCGAGTCGGGCATTTTCCCAACATCACGCACGCGCAGGGCGTAATCGCGCATGCGATGACGCGGCAGGGCAAAGGTTGGTTCGAAGAGCGACTTGGGCCCGGCACGAAGATCGAATGGTTCGTTTACAACGCGGGCCCGAGCGCGATGGAAGCGATCTTCGCAAGATCGATCGATCTGACCTACGTGGGCCCCGGCCCGGCGCTGAACGCTTTCACGAAATCGAACGGCGCAGAGATCCGTTTGATCGCCGGCGCGGCAAACGGAGGCGCCGGATTGGTTGTTCAACCGGACGGGAACTTGAAAGCGCCGGCTGATTTTCGTGGAAAGAGAATTGCCACGCCGCAACTCGGAAACACTCAAGACATTTCCTGTCGGGCGTGGTTGACGGAAGGTGGACTGAAAATCACTCAGCTGGGCGGCGACGCGCAGGTGATCCCGACACAAAACGCCGATCAGTTGGGATTGTTCAAGGCGAAGAAAGTAGATGCGGTCTGGACGGTGGAACCATGGCTCACTCGCCTGGAACAGGAAGCGTCCGGAAAAGTGCTGATCGAAGAAAAGGAAGTCGCGACCACGGTGCTGATCTCCAGCGTCAAGTTCTTGAGCCAACAACGCGAGTTGACGAAGAGATTCGCGCAAGCTCACGCGGAGCTCACGGATTGGATCGTGAAAAATCCCGATGAGGCGCAGCGTCTGATCAAGGCCGAGCTGCTGGAGGAAACGAAAAGCGACATGGCGCCGCAAGTCATCGCCAGCGCGTGGAAACGAATTGTTTTCACGTCGGAAACGCCGCGGACGTCGGTCGAGAAGTTCATGCAGAATTCGGTGAAGGCCGGTTTCATCAAAACTGCGCCTGATTTGTCGAAACTTTTTGAAACGCCCTGAATGTCGCTCCAGGAAGAGCTCAAAGGTCCGCCGCCGGCGAAACTGATTGTCGATCATGTTTCGAAATGGTTTCAGCAAAAGCGGCACACCGTCCACGCGCTCGACGACGTCTCGTTCGAAGTGGCGGAAGGCGAGTTCATCGTCATCGTCGGACCGAGCGGTTGCGGCAAATCGACTTTGCTCGACATCATCGCTGGCTTGGAACATCCCGATAAAGGCCAGGTGCTGGCGGACAATCAACCGGTCAGTACTCCGGGACGTCACCGACTCGTCATGTTCCAGGAATCGGCGCTCTTTCCGTGGTTAAACACTTTTGGAAACGTGATGTTCGGTTTGAAATTGAAGTCTGGCTTGCGCAACTCCGAGCGGCGCGAGGTCGCGAAGTTTTTTCTGCACCTGGTGGGCTTGGAAAAATTCATGGAGGCAAATGTGCACGAGCTCTCCGGAGGGATGAAGCAACGCGTGGCGCTGGCGCGCGCACTCGCGCCGAATCCGCGGGTGTTGTTGATGGACGAACCGTTCGCCGCGCTCGACGCGATGACTCGCGAACAACTTTATGGCGACATCCAGTCGATTTGGCAGAAGCGGCGGAAGACAATCATCTTCGTGACGCACAACGTGCGCGAAGCAGCCTGCCTTGCCGATCGAGTGATGATCATGTCGCCGACGCCGGGAAGATTGCGCGAGGTCTTTGAAGTGAATCTTCCGCGTCCGCGCGATTTCAACAGCATCGAGATCGCGCAACACGCGAAGGAGTTAACTCGCGCGCTGAAAAGTTACGCTCCAGATCCAACCCCCGCCCAAACGTGAGAAGAGCGTTACTTGCCATTTTGTTCTTTGTCGCGCTCGTCGCGATTTGGACTGCGCTGGTCCAGGCGCAGGTCTGGTCGCCGATTTTGCTGCCTTCCCCAAAAAGCGTGGCGGAATATTTAGCCAGCTCGTTTCGCGACGGGACTCTATTGCAAGCGACCGCAGTCACGCTGCGACGTCTGTTGCTCGGTTATGTGATCGGGTTGGCGATTGGTTTGCCGTTGGGTTTGTTGACCGCGTCCTCAAAATTCGTGGAAGACACCATCGGTGTGCTCGCGCTTGGTCTACAAACCTTGCCAAGCGTGTGCTGGGTTCCGTTGGCCTTGCTTTGGTTCGGACAAACTGAAGGCGCGATGTTGTTTGTCGTAATCATGGGAACGGTTTGGTCGGTCGTGATTGCAACCGACACCGGTGTGCGCACGATTTCACCGATTTTTGCGCGTGCAGCGCGAACGATGGGGTCGGGGCCGATTCATCGCTGGTTGCATGTGATCCTGCCCGCGTCCTTGCCGTATTTGATCAGTGGAATGAAACAAGGCTGGGCGTTTGCCTGGCGGTCATTGATGGCGGCGGAGATTTACGTGACGATCCTGACCGGTTTCGGGCTTGGCCATTTGCTCCATTACGGCCGCGAGCTCAACGCGATGGACCAAGTCATCGGCATCATGTTGGTGATCGTGGTAATCGGTTTATTGGCGGACAAGATTCTCTTCTCGCCATGGGAGCGTTTCCTTCACCGGCGCTGGGGCACTGGAAGAATTTGAATTCGTGATCGAAACTGCCGTTTAGAATTCGCCTTGCGAATCAAAAATGAAGGTCCTTTGCGTCGTCGAACATGGTAACGCGCCGAGCACAAGGCTGCGTTTGCGGGATTGCCTCGAGCATTATCAACGGCTCGGGGTCGAGGTCACGGTGATTCCCGCGCGACGATCCAGTCTCGGCGATCGTCTGCGCGTACTCAAGGAAGCGGTCCGGCACGACGTGATTGTCTTGTTCAAGACGATTGGCTTCAACGATCTGGAGCTTAGCCTTCTCCGACGTGCAAATCGCCGAATCGTTTTCGATTTCGACGACGCGGTAATGTTTCGAGAGCAAAAACATCGGCGGCCGCTTCGGGCCAAGACGTTCAAGAAATTCTTGCGAACGGTGAAGCGGTGCGAAGCCGTGGTCGCCGGAAACGACTTTTTGGCGTGTTTCGCGGAAGCGTGCGGGCGACGTGCGGTAATTCTGCCCACGTCGATCGATCTGACCAAATACAAATTGAAACGCCACAACGGCGGTCTCGGTCTGACCATCGGCTGGCTCGGTTTGAGCGATGGGCTGCCGTATCTGCGCCACATTCATCCGGCGCTTCAACAATTGAGTGCGCGTTTTCCTGGACTGAAACTGAAAGTGATCTCCGACAAGCCACTTCAGCTCGACGGCGTTCAGGTTGAAAACGAACCGTGGCGGCTCGAAACCGAACAGGCGATCCTCGCGAGCTTCGACATCGGCATCATGCCGCTGTGGGACTCGGTTTGGACCCGCGGCAAGTGCGGGTACAAAATCCTGCAATACATGGGTGTGGGCACTGCCGTGGTCGCTTCCGACGTGGGAGTCAACAGCCAGATCATCACTCAGGGCGAAAACGGTTTCCTCGCGCGGAGCGTAACCGACTGGATCGAAACCCTAGCGAGCTTGATCGCGAACCCCGAGCAGCGAAAAGCATTCGGCATTCGTGGACGCGAATTAATTGAACAGCGCTATTCGCTCGAGTCGTTTGCGCAAGGTTACGTGAAACTTTTGCGGGAAGTTGCGCAGGTCCCGGGCGATTCGCCGTCCGCCGTGCCGCGCAGTGCATTCAGACGCTGGAATTTCAGCAGCCGGGCCCGCGAACTTTCCGGCGGGGATGCAATTGTTATTTCTGTTCCAAAGAGCGGGCGCACCTGGGTCCGCACGTTTCTTTGTGCCTATTTTTGCAAGCGCACCGGTCGACCTTTCACCCTGAGGCCGGATCATTACCATGATCCGAGTATTCCTCGGTTGATTTTTTCCCACGATTTCGCCGAGCAGCGCATGAAAGGCCGGCTTTGGGACCGGATCCGCGGGAAATATCTTGTGCCGGAACGAGAACTAGCTCGTGCGCGCGTCATTTTGCTGGTCCGCGATCCGCGGGATGCGTTCGTTTCGCTTTACATGCAGCTGGTCCATCGCACCCGGGAGACTCCGCAACAGGTGAAAGAAAAAAAAGTGGGCGATCTAATGCGCGACCGGCGCTACGGAATCATGTCGATCATCAAAACGATGAACGACTGGTTTGCCGAGTTTGGGCGACGCAAGAATTTCACGCTCCTGCATTACGAGTCGCTGCGAGCCTCGCCCGAGCAAAACTTTCGCGCACTGCTGGCGACATTGGGAGAAACGTTGCCGGATTCGGAAGCATTTAAACACGCACTCGAGTTTTCCGATTTCGCCAACATGCAGCGGCTTGAAACCGCGGGCGTGTTCGATTCGAAGATCCTGCGGTCGCGGGACGTACGAAATCCGGAATCGTTCAAGGTTCGGCGGGGAAAAGTCGGCGGTTACCGCGATTATCTTTCGCCGGAAGACCAGGCGTTTGCTGCGGACGCGCTCAAGCACCTGGATGCGCGTTTTGGCTACACGGCGTGATCGGGCCCAAATGAAAGATCGACATCGTCCGCCCGTGCTGATCATCGGCGCGCACCGTTCAGGGACAAGCGCGACCGCGCGCGCGCTGGAACTGCTCGGACTGCAAATTGGGCAACGATTGGACAGTCATCGCGAACCGCGCGAGCTGCAGAGGTTGCACGAAGATTATCTGCGGCGCGTCGGCGCGGCCTGGCACAACCCAGCGCCATTTTTGGAACGGATACAAACGGCCGAAGGCGAGAACAATTGCTTCGAATATCTCCGCTCAAATATCGATGGGCATTTCGCCAAGATTTTCGGATACCGAAGTAGTCCGCCCGGTCTGTGGCTTCGTTTGCGGTTGAAACTTGGCGCGGCCTGGGGTTGGAAAGAACCGCGCACGACATTGTTTGCTCCGATCTGGCTCAAAATTTTTCCCGGCGTGCGAATTCTGCACGTAGTTCGCGATCCGTTAGCCGCAGCCGAGAGCATTCGTGAGAGAGAGTTGAAATTTCAAGCCGCGGGCGACTCTCCAACGCCGAATCTGCCGGACCTCCATTATTGCCGACAGCTCGTTGAAATGTACGTCCGCGCCGGAGAGCGACTCGCTAATTCAGAATATTACGAGCGGCTCCAATTTGAAGAGCTGCAGGCGAATCCGCCCGCGATGCTTGAGGAGCTATCGACCTTTTGCAGTTTGCGCCCGTCGACTGGCCAATTGGCGAACGCCGCGGCCAGCATTAAGCCGCTGCACACGCGGGGGTTATCGGCGTAAACCGAAAATTATTTTACGTGCATCGCATCTTCCCACCGAATCGCGGCACGCAAGAGTTCAGTAAGAGAAGTCACGCCGAATTTTTCTTTCGCTCGCGCGCAGTAGGCCTGCACGGTTTTCAAACTTAGGCGCAGGTCCTCCGCAATTTGTGAGGGCGTGCGGCCCTGGCCGAGCAATCGAAAGATTTCCAACTCACGGTCGCTGAGTCGTTCCACCGGCTCGGCCGCGGCGGTTTTGCGCGAGCTCATTCGCTTGGCCATGGAATTCACAACCCGGTCGCTGACGTAAATGTCCCCTTCGGCGACTCGGCGGATCGCTGTCAGTACATTCTTAGTGGTTTCGCGTTTCATTACGTAACCGCGCGCGCCGGCGTGCAGGGCACGTTCGGCATAAAGGGCCTCGTCGTGCATAGAGATGACGATCAGGGCAACCTGCGGAAAGCGGCTTTGCAGCGTCTTGACCAGTTCGAGACCGGATTCGTTTTTGAGCGAGATGTCGATCAAGGCCACATCCGGGTGAGTCGATTCAATTTCGGCGATCGCTCCAGCAGAATCCCCGGCCTCCCCACAGACCCCGAGATCGCTCTGTTGGTTGATTAAGTTGGCCAGGCCCTCGCGAACCAGCGGATGATCGTCCACAATAAAAACCCGGCGAGTCCGGGCGGTTCCATTACTGTTTTTTGGTTTCATATTTTTGGGTTTTAGTCCGCACTCAATCTACAAGTGACTACTGTTCCGCCCGTGCGGTTACGCTGAACAGAAAATTTTCCACCAATCAAGGCCGCGCCGTGGGCCATCAAGCGCAGTCCCAGCCCACGCGGCTCCGGTAATTTTTCCGGAAACCCTTGCCCGTCGTCAGAGACGGCAAGGGTCAATCGCGGCCCTTTTTGCACTAGCTCAATGTCGATCCTGTGAGGTTGTGCATGCTTGACCGCATTGGTAGTCGCTTCCTGGGCGATATGATAAAGCTGCGTGGCTGTGGTGGAATCGCGGACTCGCACCGCATCATTGCCATTGAAAGTACAGGCAACTCCGAAACGCTCGCTTACGTTTTCCGCAAGCCCCTGCAATGCAACGTTTAGTCCGTCCGCTTCCAGCTCGGGCGAGAAGAAGCCGCGCGCCAAGTTTCGCGTAAGATCGATCCCCTCCTCAAGATAACGAACCACCTTATCCGCGTCCGCGACTTCGTTTGCTGAACGTCTCTCTAATTTTTCACGCAAAACCTGAGCGGCCAAGGCGGTACCAGTGAGATGTTGCCCAACGCTATCATGCAAACTTTGGCCGAGCCGGCGCCGCTCGCGGTCCGCGACTTCGGCGATTTCCTGATCAAGCCGTTCGCGTTCTGCCATCTCCCGTTGCAGAGCAATTGTTCGATCGCGCACGCGTTGATCGAGCTCGTGAAGCAAGGTGCGCAACTTGGAAAGAACCACGGTAAAGGCAAAATAGGAGGCCAGCGCCATTCCAGCGTTCCAAACTCGGACCGACGGAATTCCCGCCGCCAAATCCGAAGCGACCCACACGACGACGCTCAAAGTCGCGATGGCAAATCCAAATGTTAAGCCGACGAACCACGTGCCGAGCGAAATCGGCACCAGGTAGAAAAGTGAAAGGGATCGTTCGTAGCCAGTTCTGAAGTCGATATATCCGATGAGACAAACCAGAGCCAGGGAGGCACCGGCGATCGTGCCGCGTCCGAGCCACATCGAGCCGGTGTGGGATTTTCGGAGAAATCTGACCGTCCTCCCGACTTGCAGATTATCAATGTAGGCTTGCATCTACCTCACGTTCTGAAGGGTTAGCTGATTAGAACACACTAATCTCTTAACGCTCGATTTTTCACCGACAATTTGGGTAACTATATACTTGACGCATAACACGACTGGTGTATTCTGAGCGCATGAAAACGAGGAATTTCGATCATATTCCTGAAACGTTGACCGGCGCAATTCGCTATTTTGGCGATGAAGCAACCTGCCATGAGTTTTTGGTTGCGATGAGATGGCCTGACAAAATCCAGTGTCCTCTTTGCGACTCGGATAAAGTTGGCAAAATGGTTGTGACCTTTACCAAAAAGCGTAACGGCGAAGTTCGCAAAGCCCCTCGCCGCGTTTGGAACTGCAAAAACTGTCGCAAACAATTCACGGTCAAAGTTGGAACAATCTTCGAGGACAGCCCTCTTGGTTTGGAAAAGTGGTTGCCCGCTACGTGGCTCATTGTGAACGCAAAGAACGGGACAAGCTCTTGCGAACTGGCGCGGTCGCTTGGCGTTACTCAGAAAACCGCTTGGTTCATGCTCCACAGAATCCGTCTCGCCATGCAAGAGGGCGGTTCGATCGTAAAACTCAAAGGCCACGTTGAAGTCGATGAGACCTTTATCGGAGCGCGTGGGCGGTTCATGCATGCCGATAAGAAAAAGAAATTTCTCAAAGGCGGCGGAATTGCTGGCAAGACTGCCGTGGTTGGCCTTTTGGAACGCAACGCGCCCGACAAGTCGTCGTATGTGCGCTGCAAGGTTGTGGAACGGGTGCGCCGATACGATCTGGACAGCAAAGTTCGAGACAATGTCGAAAAAGGCGCGGAAGTTTACACGGATGCGCTCAAATCTTACGACAACTTGCATGATGAATACGTGCACAATGTGATCGACCACGCCGAAGCCTATGCCAAAGGCCACGTTCACACTAACGGACTGGAAAACTTTTGGAGTCTGCTCAAACGCGGAATCAAAGGAACGTATGTTTCGGTCGAACCTTTTCATCTGTTTCGGTATCTCGATGAGCAGGCGTTCCGATTCAACGAGCGCAAAGACAACGACAAAGGGCGATTCTTGAAAACGATTGCCAACTTTGCCGGAAAACGGTTGATGTATTCCAAGCTCATTGGTCAAGGTGGTGATGGTCTTCCACCACAGACGACAGGGACGTGGCAAACGGCGTAAATGAACGAGGAAGCTTTCAAACCAATTTGGACTAAGTCGGAGTGGAAGTGGGACGATCTTCACGACAAGACT
>DASZJH010000033.1:0-11950 GCA_035948375.1 Chthoniobacterales bacterium | reverse complement strand
GTATCCGGAATAGGTAACGACTTCTTTGATTTTCGCGTCGCTGAGTGTCTTTCCAGGCTTGGTCTTGATGGTGACTTGTTTGCTTGGAAGGTCCACCTTCACGGATTCGACTTCCGGTTGTTTCCGGAATGTTTTTTCGATCCCGGTCGCGCAAAACGCGCAAACCATTCCGTTGACGCTGGTGTGAATCGTTTCGGCGGAAACGATTGTCGTCAGGCCGAACGCGATGATGAGTGTGATTAGTTTGTTCATAGTTGTCCTCCCTAGAATTGAATTTGCCAGTTGACCATGATGTGTTGGTTGCTGCCGTAACCGACCTCGAAGAGATAGGTTTTGTAGAAGAAGCGGATCAACGGTGTGGCCACGAAGTGATCGTGTTTCGCCGGATGATGATCGACTTGAAACATGATCCAGGTGTTCAGAGCGTCGTAGTTTGCGAGGTACGGCGCGAATCCGATGCGCGCCCGCTGCCAGACTGATTTCTCGATGTTGCCGTCCCAGACAAACCGCGGTTCGTAGGAAAGAAACCAACGCCGCGATTCGTAATCGGCCAGGAACGCTGTCCAAAGCGACGGCTGGTTGTTTCCGCGATAAGTCGAGATGCCGGCGCCGCTCATGTTGAAGATGTTCCCCTGCCCGTCCGGCAGGTTCCATCGCTTCAGTAAGGTGTTGATCTCCGGCGTGAACATGAAGATCTCTTTGCCATTTTCCTCCTGCTTGATGTAAACGCCGAACGCTTCGGTCGGCGTAAACGTGTAGTCCAAGGAGAGCGTGTGGCCGGTCTCGTCGTTTTCCTGCATCACCATTGTTCCACCGACGTAGGAAAGCGGCTTGCCTTCCGTAACGAGGACGCTGGCGAAAGTTATGAATGCTAAATTTAAAAAGGTTTGTGTTTTCATTGATCCAAGACTGCAGTTGAGGGCCGGATGTGCCGGCGCATGGGCACACCCCCGGCGTCAAAGCCCTTGGATCAGATGAGAAACGTGCAGAGAGCCGCGAGCCGCGGTTGAGCAAAAGCGCACGAGACCGTGCGCGAAGACGGAAATTGTCGATCCGGTGACGTCTGGTGTGGCGCAGCCACACTGATGGTTGCGATGCAACTTGAATTCAATTCGGATCCAGACGCGCTTTTCGCAAGGGGCGAAGCCGGTACTGTGTTTTTCTTTGAAGTCGCGCAACAAGCCTTGTTCGCGCAACAACCAGGCTTACAAGCTTTTTGCACAGGCGCGTCCGTAATAATGCAGGTTCGCGTCGAAGCGTGAATTGGCGCCACAATCAGCGCGGCAGCAATTGCACTTGAAAGTGCGATCCGACTTAGCATCGAAAACTTCCATAGCACGATTAGAGCTTGGAGTCGAGTGAGGGAAGCTTTGAAAAAGCTTCATTTGTGATACCATTCAAGCAATGACGACATCGGCGCGGATATTATTCGCGGCTCTCGCGATCAGCGTCGGTTCTTTAACACCGGTTCTGCCGAGCGGCTCTGCACCGAGTGCTCAACAAAAACATTCTTGTTGTGCAGACATGAACGTGGACGTTGGTCAGCGCTGCCCAATCAATCCAAGCGGAACAACCTCGAGTTCTTCGCTGTGCTGCACCGGCCCGGCTGTTTGCTTGCTGCTTTATTTTTCGGGCTCCAATGATTTTGTTCCGGGAATGCTGAGCGCTAGCCACCTCGATTCTTTGAATCTTCGTATAACGGAGCGGTCTCAACCTCCTCCGGTTCCTCCGCCGCGCGTTTCAGTGGCTTAGACGCTGGCTCGGCCCGCAGATTTTGCATGGCCGGGGTCACAACGAAATTTAACGGAGGAACTTATGAAATATCTTTTGATAATTCTGAGCCTGGCAGCCTTGATTGGAACGGCCACGGCAGCGACACCGCCAAAACAGTCCTGCTGCAAAGGCAAAGAGTGTTGCAAGATGGACTGCTGTAAGAAATAGCAGCCTAATCTGTTAGTATTCGGCCCTCGCCGGAGAAATCCGGCGAGGGTTTTTTCGCAATGCCAACCAAACAATCAGAGCGACAAACGATGTGGAGTTACTTGTTGACTGTCGTCGTATCCGCATTGATGGGCGCCGCTTTGGCGTGGCTATTCATGTCACAAAGATCGACATCGCCAGTTCGGCCGATCTCTGCAACGCAGCCAACGGTCGCGGTGAATGCCCCGTCGCCGGATGTTTCCGGAATGTCAGCCGGCGAAGCTGCCGTCACCCTCGGTAACTTTGCTTACGATCATCAACGCTGGGCGGAAGCGATTCGCCATTATCAGGAAGCGATGGCGAGTGGAATCGATAACGCGGACGTGCACACCGACCTCGGGAACGCGTTTCGATTTTCAGGTCAACCGCAGCAGGCACTCACGCAGTACGAGATCGGGCAACGATTAAACCCGCAGCATGAGAACAGTCTCTTTAATCAGATCAGCCTCTTTACCGAAACGTTGAACCAACCGGCGCGAGCAATTCCGATTTGTGAAGAATTCATGCGGCGATTTCCCAACAGCGACAAATTGCCGACGGTTCGAGAACAACTCGAGCGCGCGAAAACAGTCGGGCGCTGAGCTCCGGGTTTAGCTTTCCAACACCACACACGCCATCGCGTGGTGATCGGTGTGACTGAGTGTGATCAATGCGGATGTAACGCCCCGCTTGGTCGCGAGTTCCTGGGCCGGTCCGGAGAAGACCAGAAACGGTTCACCGCTTTTCTTTTTGCGGACGTCGATGTTGCGCCAGCCCATCGATTTGCCAATGCCGGTGCCGAACGCTTTTGAGACCGCTTCCTTGGCCGCGAAGCGTGCCGCCAAATGACGAGCCGGAAATTTCATCGAGGTCGAGTATTCGATTTCCCCTTCAGTAAAGACGCGGCGCAGAAATTTTTCTCCAAAGCGATCGAGCGAACGTTGGATGCGATCGCACTCGACCAGATCGACCCCGATGCCGATGACGCTCATGTCACGTTGATCATCCTTGATAATCCTTCATCGCTGCGAGCATGTCTTTGACCGCAGATTCGAGCCCGACGAATGCCGCGCGCGAAATGATCGAATGACCAATGTTGAGCTCGGTCAGGTGCGGAATTTTGTGAATGAGCGCGATGTTCGTGTAATTGATGCCGTGCCCGGCGTTGACCTGGAGTTTCAACTCCGACCCCGCTTTGGCCGCCGCCTGCAAATTTTCCAGCTCCTGTTTCTCGATCTTTTCCGAATACGCGTTCGCCAATTTGCCAGTGTGCAGCTCGACCATCTCGACCCCGAGCTCGTGCGCGGCGTCGACTTGCTCGAGTGTTGGATCGACAAATAAACTCACTCTGACCCCCGCCGTTTGCAGTCGCCTGATCGTCGGCTCGAGTTCTTTGCGTTGGGCAATGACGTCCAGGCCGCCTTCGGTTGTAACTTCTTCGCGCTTCTCCGGGACGAGGCAGACTTCGTCGGGTACGATCCGCAAGGCAACATCGACAATCTCCGGCGTGTTGCCCATTTCCAAGTTCAGTTTGGTCATGATGTTCTGCCGGAGGCGATCGATGTCGCGATCTTGAATGTGGCGACGATCGGTCCGCAAATGCGTCACGATCCCCTGCGCCCCGGCCCGTTCACAAATCGCCGCCGCAGCAATAATGTCGGGTTCGGCATTTTTTGAATCGGGCATGCTGGCGTACCGCGCCTGCCGCAAAGTGGCGATGTGATCGACATTAACTCCCAACCGAAGTCCGCTCATGGTTACCCTATGTCGACGAAATTACTCGAGTGGAAATTCGATCCGCTCCTCCGGTTCGCGAGCGACGAGATTGTTTCGGGCGATGATCCGCGCACAAGTGTTCCAACGGAGAAGCGCGTCGTCGTGATCAGGCGGTCGAATCGCTTCCGCTTTCTCGAACCAACCCATCGCTTCGTGAAAAAGGTCGTAAGCCTGGAACCGGCAATCCGGCGTGTTTTGGCGAAGTTTGGCTTTCCCACGCCTCTCCGCCACGATCCCGGTGTAATAAGCGCGGTCGTATTCTGATTTGATTCGCGAAAGAAGCTCTTTCGTTTGAGTATCGCCGACGGCGTAGCCTTTTTCGAATCGATCGGTCAACGCGAGCAGCAGCGTGATAATCGCCTGCTGGTTCTCGGGATCGGCTCTCAAAATATCGAGGCAGATGCTCTCGGCTTCGCCCGGTTCGTTCAGCAAACGATATCGCTCTGCTTTTTCCAGCGCCGCCGGAATCGCCTTTTTGGAAAGTGCTTTTAGTTCGGTCATCTGATCCAAACGCTTACACCGGCTTGGGCGATTGTCGATCTTGCCGCCGTTTCAACCAACGCCAAAACCAGCCGAACGGATCATAGAATTTGTCCACCACGCGCTCCTTCAACGGAATGATTCCGTTGTCCGTGATCTGAATGCTTTCCGGACAAACCTTCGTGCAGCACTTGGTGATGTTACAAAGCCCGATGCCCTGGGTGTTTCGCAATTCCTCGATCCGGTCCTCGGTATCGAGTGGATGCATCTCCAGCGCGGCGACGTGAATTAGAAACCGAGGACCGATAAATTTGTTGTGCAGCTGATGATCGCGCAGCACGTGGCAAACGTCCTGGCAGAGAAAACATTCGATACATTTGCGAAATTCCTGAACGCGATCGATGTCCGCCTGCTGCATTCGCCAGGTGCCGTCCGGCGCGTCGGGCCGTCTCGGCTTGAACGGTTTGATCCGCTTCTTTACCGAAAAATTCCACGACACGTCGGTAATCAAGTCTTTAACGACCGGAAACGCTTTCATCGGCTCGATCGTGACCGGTTTGTCGATCGGCAACTCACTCAAGCGTGCCATGCACATGAGTTTCGGGATTCCGTTTACTTCGGCCGAGCAGGATCCGCATTTTCCGGCTTTGCAGTTCCAGCGACAGGCCAAATCGTTCGCCTGGGTTCGTTGAATTTGATGAATTGCGTCAAGCACGACCATTCCTTCGGAACATTCGGCCGTGTAATCCTGAAACGCGCCGCCGCTCGCGTCGCCGCGCCAAACTTTGAACGTGACTGCTTGCGCGTCGCTCATTTTATCTCTTCGATCACTTGTTTTAGATAATCCGGTATTTCGGGAAGCGGATCGAGTCGCACGCGCATCGAGCCGTCGCCTGCTTTTGAAATCATCGTGTTTACTTTGGCGAACCGTTCTTCTTTGTTTGGATAATCTTCACGAAACTGCGCGCCGCGACTTTCTTTGCGCTCAATCGCCGCCCGCGTGATCGCTTCCGAAACCGTGAGCAAATTTTTCAAGTCGAGCGCGGTGTGCCATCCGGGATTGAATTCACGATGACCGACCACGCCGGCGCGAGTCGCTCGCTCATTCAATTTCACCAGTTGTTCAAGTGCATGTTGCATTTCCGATTCCGTGCGAACAATGCCGACATTATCCTGCATCAATTCCTGCAAATCCTTTTGGATCTCGTACGGATTTTCGCCGCCGCCTTGTTCGAATGGAGCGAGCGCCTGGCGCGCGGTGATGTCGATCTTATCGTGGTCGATCTTTCCGAACGAATTGTCTTTGGCGAAGCGGGCCGCGAATTCGCCCGCACGTTTACCGAACACGAGAAGGTCGGAAAGTGAATTTCCTCCGAGCCGATTCGCCCCGTTGATGCCGGCCGCGCATTCGCCGGCGGCGAACAATCCCGGCACGCGCGACATTTGAGTGTCGGGATCAACGTGCGCGCCACCCATGATGTAATGCGTAGTCGGTCCGACTTCCATTGGCTGCTCGGTAATGTCGATGTCGGCCAGTTGTTTGAACTGATGATACATGCTGGGCAGTTTGCGCTTAATGTGCTCGGCCGCGTTCGGTAACCGCTCTTTAATCCAGGCGATATCGAGATAGACACCGCCATGCGGACTTCCCCTGCCCTCCTTGATCTCGCGCACGATGCATCGCGCGATGTGGTCTCGCGTCAAAAGTTCTGGCGGACGCCGCGCGTTCTTGTCGCCCTGGCAATAGCGCCAGCCTTCCTCCGCGTCGTCCGCGGTTTGCGATCGATAATTTTCCGGAATCTCGTCGAACATGAATCGCCGGCCGGCGTTGTTCGTTAGAATTCCGCCTTCGCCGCGCACGCCTTCAGTCACGAGAATCCCCATCACACTCGGCGGCCAAACCATTCCGGTCGGATGAAATTGGATAAACTCCATGTCGATCAATTCCGCTCCCGCGTCATAGGCGAGTGAATGTCCGTCGCCGGTGTACTCCCAACTGTTGCTGGTGATTTTGTACGCGCGGCCAATCCCGCCGGTCGCGAGCACGATCGCTTTCGCGCGGAAAATTTTGAATCGACCGCGCTCCCGTTCGTAACCAAATGCGCCGACGGCGCGATCGCCGTCTTTCAAGATCGACAAGATGGTGTGCTCCATGTGGACCTCGATGCCGCGGTGCACGCCGTGGTCCTGCAACGTGCGAATCATTTCCAAACCGGTGCGATCCCCGACATGTGCGAGTCGCGGGTATCGATGGCCGCCGAAATTGCGCTGCAAAATTCGCCCATCCTTGGTGCGATCGAACACCGCGCCCCAGGCTTCAAGCTCGCGCACGCGATCCGGCGCCTCCTTCGCATGCAATTCGGCCATCCGCCATTGATTCACGTACTGGCCACCGCGCATCGTGTCGGAGAAATGCACTTTCCAATTGTCGCGCTCGTCCACGTTGGCCAATGCCGCGGCGATTCCACCTTCGGCCATGACGGTGTGCGCTTTGCCAAGCAACGATTTGCAAACGAGTCCGACGCGAACTCCAGCCGCCGACGCTTCAATCGCTGCGCGCAATCCCGCGCCACCGGCGCCGATCACTAGCACATCATGTTCGTGCGTCTCGTAATCGGCCATTCGTTAAATGATTCGAAAGTCGTGCCAGATTCCGATCGCGCAGAGCCGCACGTAAAGGTCGCTGAAGCCGACCCAGAATAAACTCAGCCACGCCCAAAGCATGTGGCGTTGATTCAAACAAGTGACACAACGATATGCCTGAAAGGTCGATGTCGATCCTGCCAGTTGATCTCGAAATCCGCCGATCAAATGCCGCAACGAGTGGCAGCCAAACGTGTAACCGCTGAGTAGAACGACATTGATCGCCAGAACAATCGTGCCCATGCCAATGCCCAATCGATTGTCGAACCAGAGCGCTTTCCAGACATCGTAGGCAAGAATCAAAATGAAAATGAGCGCGAGATACAAGAAGTAGCGATGAACATTCTGCATGATGAGGGGGAACGAACGTTCACCGAGATAAGTTTTGCGCGGCTCGCCAACGGTGCACGCGGGCGGATCGGCCCAAAAGGCTTTGTAGTACGCGCCGCGGTAGTAATAACAGGTCAACCGAAAACCGCCGGGCGCCCAGAGAATCAAGAGCGCTGGCGAAAAGATTAACCAGGCAGGCCACCACGGCGGCTTCGGCCCGAACCAGCTGTGTGGCGAATCACCAAAAAGTTCCGGGGAATAGAACGGCGAGATGTAGTTGCCGAAATAATAATGGGCTCCCTGAAACGCTGCCCAGGTCGAATAAACGATGAACGTCGACAATCCGAGAAAAACGAGCAGCGGTTGCAACCACCAAGTGTCGGCACGCATCGTTTGGCCAAACGAACGCCGCGGAAGCGTTGCAGTTGTCGATCCATTCATTGGCCGCCGGCTCCTTCAATCGGAAACTTTGCTTTTTTCCAAGCCTCCCAACTGCCCGGTACGTTCCACAGTTCGTTGAAGCCTTCCTCTTTCAAAATGCTCGCCGCGATACTGGCGCGATAGCCGCTCGCGCAATAAACGGCCGTCGGCTTTTTCCGATCGAGTTCGCCGATCCGTTTGCGCAGTTCTGGCAAAAATATATGCCGCGCACCGGGAACGTACCCCTTTTTCCATTCCCGCGGCGAACGAACATCGACAATCTGCAGTTCGGCCTTGCGCTTGTTGAGTTCATGCACGCCCATCTGCCGCACTTCGGCGGTTTCAAATCCAGCTGCTTCCCACGCCTTCATTCCACCAACCAAATAGCCAGCGAACTTCGAGTAACCGGTGCGAATGAAAAGCCTCACGACATCCTCGAGATCGTTTTCATTTTCGAGAACGAGAAGGACCGGCTCATTCGAAGCGAGCATCCAACCGGCCCAGATCGACAGGACTGGAGATCCTCCGATATTCAGTGCGCCGGGAATATGACCGCCGCCAAACGCGAGCATCGTTCGCGTGTCCACCAGCGCTCCCGCTTTTTTCTCAATCGCTTTTTTGAATGCTTTCGGCGGAAGGCCTTGAACGTGCGGAAGGCGACCAAGAATCTCCGGCCCCTTCGCATTGAGTTGCTTCATCACCGGATAGTAATGCGGCACCGGCGGCGCTGTTTCTTTCGCATACTCGGTGAAACTTTTCAGGTCGGGGAACTGCAGGAATTTATTGAACTTTCGCTCATACCCGATCGTGCTGCTAAGGCGCTCGCCGATGTCCGCACCGCACGGCGAACCCGCGCCATGGTTGGGATAAATCATTACGTGATCGGGAAGTTTGAGATAGAACTCGCGCAACGTCTTGAACTGTTGCGCGGCCAATTCGTCCGTGTGATCTACACCTAACAAATCGGGCCGGCCGGCGGACGAAACAAAAAGCGAATCACCCGTTAGCACGCCCCACGGCGTTTCCGGATGTTCGAAATCCGCCAAGATGTACGAGACATGCTCGGGTGTGTGGCCCGGTGTGTGCCGCGCCGTCACCAGTGTCTCGCCGAAAGTGAACTGGTCGCCCTCCTGCAATTTCTCATGTTCAAACTCGTATTTCGCGCCACCTTCGTGGCTCACGTAAATGTTCGCCGAGTCCAGGCGCGATTGCAGTTCGCGCGAACCGCTCACCAGATCCGCGTGGATGTGCGTTTCGAAAATATGCGTAATTGCCACGCCTGCTTCACGTGCCATGTCGATGTAAACGTCGCAGTCCGGGCGCGGATCGAAAACGGCGGCAACACCTTCATCATCGTCGCCCAAGAGATAAGACAACTCTGCGATGCCTTCGGTCTGAATCGTTTTAAAGACGAGCGACATTGCAAAGAGTTAACGCGAAGCCGCCGCGGAGTTCAACTAGACTGTAGCCGCCCCGCTCTGTAGGGGCGTTACACGGCGACAGAGCGCCGTGGCTACAACTCCACTTCGACCGTGATCGCCAGCAAATGATTGATCATGTAAGTACCGCGGTCCCAATCGCGTTCGCTCGGTTGGCTTCGGCCGTTTGAATCGGTTGCCCGGGCGATCAGCGTCGCGCTTCCGGAGAGACTTGGCGTTTCCCAATTAAATTCCCAAAGGCGCCACGCATTCGTTTTCGATTCGCCGAGCAGTGTCGCCGGGCTCCAATTTTTTCCGCCGTCGACGCTTAGTTCGACTTTCGTGATCTCGCCGTCGCCCGTCCAGGCGGCGCCATGAACGCAGACACTCGAGTTTGCTGGAACAGTCTCGCCTTCGCGCGGCCGCGCGATCTCGGCTTTGATCTCCATTTTGGAAAGTGGAACCAGCTCGGCGTTGTTCCCTCGCCTTTTCCAAAACGCGTAATCGAGCGTTTGATAATAACCGTTGAACGCCTGCGCCGTGAGAACGATTCGTTGCAACCATTTGATCGACGCCATCGCGTACCAACCAGGCACAATTGCGCGTAACGGGAAACCATGTTCCGGCGGAAGATCGACATCGTTCATTTTGTAAGCGAGCAAAACGTCCTGCGCTTTTTCGATTGGGATGCTGCGCGCGAAGTTCAACTCGCCCGGCGGGCTTTTTGGATCTTCCAGTTTCCCACGATCCGCGCCTTCCAAAATTATTTCACGCGCGGTTGATTTAACTCCGGCGCGATCGAGCAAGTTCGACAACGAGACACCGGTCCATTCGGCATTGCCAACTGCGCCGAGTCCCCATTGGACGCCTTTGACCTTCGGCTCGAGAAAACTGCGATTGTTGCCAGCGCACTCGAGGGTGACTGGAATCTTGCGCGATTCCAGTTTGATCAGGTCATCGAATAAAATTTCGAATGGTTTGTCGACTTCGCCTTCAATTCGCAAACGCCACGCCTTCTTGTCGATTTTCGGAACCGGAAAATGCGTTCGAACGTAAAATGATTTCGTCGGCGTGATGAAACCGTCGAGCGTCTCAAACGGCATCTCGAGATTAGGGGGATCTTCGCTGCGCACGATCTTACCATCGCGGAACTTGGCGTCATTTTGACTCATGGGTGCCGACAAAATTTGTGGAGCCTAGGGGATTATCCAAAGCAAAAGCTTTGGCTCCAGCTTTAGAGCTTCGCTTTTAACCCATGCGCTCCGCGCCCCACCGGTCGAACAAGTTCTCATCCCCTCATTGTTTAATGTTTCGCTTCGCGAAATTTGTGGAGCCTAGGGGATTCGAACCCCTGACCTCCTCAATGCCATTGAGGCGCTCTACCAACTGAGCTAAGACCCCGTTTCACCTATGAAAAGTGCGATATAAGACCTTCCCGAATTTTCTCATTGTCCACCGATTTTATCCACCGTAGGTTGGGAGCCATATGAGAGCACCCCAAGCGGATGTAGGAGCGTTTCAGAAAGTTGGCGAATGTCTCTATCGATATTCATCGAACGGCGTTTATTATGCGCGGATCAAAAGCGGCGGCAAGGAGATCCGCCGGAGCTTGGGAACGACTGATCCGGCTCTTGCTCGGCGCAATCTGCGAAAGCTTCGCGACGAACAAACCCAAATCGACCGCTCGAAAAGTCGGCTCACGTTGCGCGATCTCTGCGAGACTTACGTCAAGACAATCCAGCACCAGAAACCCAAAACGATCGAGCGCAAAACGCTGATTGTCGATCGAATCAAGGAACGCTGGACGGGCGGCGCTGACGTTCAAGTCGGGAAGATCAAACCGTCGGACGTCCAACTTTGGTTGGCGCGTTACAGTTTCGGCCCGGTCTCGCGCAATCTGCATTTGGCATGCGTTAAAGAGATTTTGGACATGGCCGTCGCGGATAACGTCATCCCTTACTCGCCGGCGGCACACTTCAAGGCGATGAAACTTGAGAAGCCGATTCGCAAAACACCGACCTTCGATGAATTCAAGGCGATCGTTCGCGAGATTCGCAATCAGGCGTTCAACGCCGATGCCGAGGACAGCGCAGATTTTGTCGAATTCATCGGACTCGCCGGACTCGGCCAGGCGGAAACGTCCGCGCTTTGCTGGCACGACATCAACTGGCAGTCCGAGCAGATCATCACCTTTAGACACAAGACCAAATCCGGTTTTGCCATCCCGCTTTATCCGCAATTGCGGCCGCTTCTAGAAAAATTGAAAGAGAAACGCGGCGGTTCGCCTAACGACCGCGTTTTTGCGATCGACGACGCGAAGAAAGCAATCGTCGGCGCTTGCCGCCGGCTCGGGTTGCCGGCATACAGTCACCGATCATTCCGCAGAATGTTCATCACTCGCGCAATCGAGCGCGGCGTCGACGTAAAGGTGATTGCCGAATGGCAGGGTCACAAAGACGGCGGGAAGCTGATTTTGGATACTTACAGTCACGTTAACCGCGCTCATTCGCAGAGGATGGCACACCTTATGATCACTTAGAATGGCTGACGTGGACAAGAAGCGAACCGCCAGGGCACTATCGGTAAAAGAGGCAACCAAAGAGGCGGGGCGCATTTTACTCAAACTAACGAATTACGCCCGCAAGGGGGATTTTGATGCGGCTTTGGCTCTGTACCGCCTAACGAGTCACGGCATTAGTTCCTTAAAGGTGGTCACCGTCTTTCATGATGTTGTTTACAAGGTCGCAAAAGACCAGAAGGCGTGGCCCGTATTATTTAGTCCTCATCGAGATTCGATCGAAGCCAACAAAGAATTTGTCCACCGGATTGGTCTCGGGAGCGAAACAGGCAGCAATTTTGCAGCACCAGGGGCTGCATCAGCTCGGGACAACCCTGCGATCGCAGTAGTAGAAACGCTACATTCA
>DASZJH010000032.1:0-11453 GCA_035948375.1 Chthoniobacterales bacterium | reverse complement strand
AAAACAAGTTCGGCGTCAGAAAAATGCGTTTGTTAATTCTGTCCTAGTTTTACGATTCCTGCTTTCCTTAGCCGCGAGCAATGAAACGACTTGCGTGGATCGACATCTCCAAAGCGTTGGCGATTATTTTTGTCGTCTATTTTCATTTTCTTCGGACTGTCTTCGAGCATTACGAGCTTCCGCCTAACGACTGGAGCAATCTCGCGGCCGCGGCGATGTCGATCTTGCGCTTGGCGTGGTGGGAAGTTTCCGGGCTCGGTTTTCACGCCGTTGGCGCATTTATTATTTTAAGCGGCTGGACGCTAACCGAATCGGCGTTGCGTCGTGCGAAATCCGGGACCGCCGGCTGGGGCCAATGGTTTCTTGGACGGTTCATCCGGCTCTATCCAATGTATTGGGTCGCGCACATCGTCTATCTGGTTTCGCCATTCGTTGCGCGCCTCGAACCGGTCGATGAGCGGATCATCCTCAGCCTGCTCGGACTGCGGTTCATCAACATCGAAATGAACTTCATGTACCTCAACGCGGCCTGGTGGTACTTCTCGATGCTCATCCAGTTTTATCTGATCTTCCCCCTCCTCTTCTGGGCCGCTCGAAAATTCGGCGCATGGATCTTTCTCGTCGCTGCCTGCGCGCTCGGACTTTTTGTGCGTTATCTTTTGCTCGGAGTCTGGCCGCAGAACGGATTGTGGGTGCTCGGCGGATTCGCGATTTGCCGTTTGCCGGAGTTCGCGCTGGGAATGGCGCTTGGAATGTGGCACGCGAGATCGACATCGCGCGCGGAATTATTTCTCCTTCGCGGCGCCGGTCTGATCGCTGGCCTTGCTCTATATCCGGCTGCGCTCTGGCTTTACGACTACAGTTATGTTTTTGTCGATTTCGCCACTGGCGCGTGTTGCTTTTTCGTAATTATCGGCATCGCCGGATTTATTTCGCGTGCCGCCGTTCTCGCCAAGATCTTCAGTCTCGTCGGAATTTATTCCTATGGTCTCTATCTCATCCACCAGCCTTACGTGATCTGGCTCGGCCTTCGCATCCGGCCGCTGTCGATTCTGGCCTTCTTGTTTGTTTTTGTTATCACACTCGCAATCCTCAGCGCGTGGGGAATTGTTCTGGAGAAAACAACTAACGCATTCGTGAATAAAATTTTGCCGAGCAGAAAAGCAGCGACGACCTGACATAGTTATGAAGAGCGATATCGAACTCAGCGCAGTCGAAGATCATGGCGGAATCTTGACCATCCGGGGCGGCGGGGCGCGGCGGGATTGGAACGGCATTCATTACAAACAAGGGATGTCGCGCAAAAATGTCGGCACCACCAAGTTGTCGGCCAACATTGCGACCATTCCGCCCGGCGGCGTCGCTTACGCGCACATTCACGTCGACTTCGAAGTGATCCTCTACATCATCGAGGGAAAAGTTCGTCACGAGTTCGGCGATAGCTGCAAACAATCGGTCGAAAACGAAGCCGGCGATTTCATTTACATCAAACCCGGCGTGCCTCACGAAGTCTTCAACATGAGCGACACTGAACCGGTCGTTGCCTTTGTCGCGCGCTCCTCCGCCGATGAATGGGATAATATTGTTCCATATGACCGCAAGAATCGTGGCTAGGTTCTGTGCCGATGAACACGGCGTGCGGAGCGTTCGCGGGAGCGAACCTTACGGCGGGAGGTGCCGCACAGCGTGCGCCTAGGGAAGCCGGGTGCCGGGATCGGGAATCTCGGACCGCCGCGCGGTGGACCGCAGAGGTCGCAGGGTGATGCGACCGAGCGATCGGGAGATAGCAAGCAACCAGCTTGAACGTCGCGGGACTGTTTCCGACTTCACCCAATCGTAAAGTTGACGGCGAGGGCCTGACAGGCTGAGAATTCTTTAGGGCTAGCGCTGCCAAGGGCGGCGGATCGTTTAGTGCAATCTCAACCGAAAGGAAATTGGTTATGTCAAACGTCCCGCTTGGAAACGAAAAGAACGCTAACGTCGATCTCTCGCGTCGAAAATTTCTGGTTGGCACCGCCGGACTTGCGGCAGTGGCCGGACTTCCTGCGGTGGCCGTTAACGCTGCGGCTGCGAATCCGCCAACGTCGCAGGCAAAAACCACGACGGAAAAGTGGAAGGGAGACACGGTTACCACTAAGGACGGGATACAGATCTATTATAAAGACTGGGGCAGCGGGCAGCCGATTGTCTTCAGTCATGGTTGGCCGCTATCAGCGGATGATTGGGACCCGCAGATGCTTTTCTTCCTCAGCAAAGGCTATCGAGTTATTGCGACTGATCGCCGGGGACACGGTCGTTCGAGTCAAACCGGCGACGGACACGACATGGATCACTATGCCGATGATCTGAAGGCCGTGACCGATCATCTCAACCTGAAGGATGCGATTCACGTCGGCCATTCAACCGGCGGCGGCCAGGTGGTGCATTATCTCGCCCGTCATGGCGACAAGAATGTGGCGAAGGCGGCGATCATCAGTGCCGTGCCGCCGTTGATGGTGAAGACTCCGGCCAATCCGTTAGGCCTGCCCAAATCGGTGTTCGATGATCTCCAGGCACAGCTCGCCGCCAACCGTGCCAAATTCTATTACGACCTGCCGGCCGGCCCGTTCTATGGGTTCAACCGTCCCGGCGTGAAAACAATCGAGCCTCTCATTTGGAACTGGTGGCGCCAAGGCATGATGGGCGGCGCCAAGGCAGGTTACGACGGCATCGTCGCGTTCTCGCAGACCGACTTCACCGAAGATCTGAAAAAGATTAACGTTCCGGTTTTGGTCATGCATAGCGAGGACGACCAGATCGTGCCATATCAGGCCGCCGGCCCGCTGTCAGCCAAGCTTCTCAAGAACGGCACGCTGAAAACCTACAAAGACTTGCCGCACGGCATGATCACGACGCACGCAGACGTCATCAATGCCGATCTGCTCGCGTTCTTCAAAGCGTAAGTCATGAGCGCGCAATTGTCGGGCATTTCGCGGCGACGTTTCATTGCGTCCGCTGGTCTTGCGGCAACCGCTGTCTGCGTCGTGCCGCATCGCGTTTTCGGTGCCGAAGAAAGTTTGGTGGTCGCTTCGCGCAAGGCCGGCGAGACGGCAAACATTACGGTTCAGGCGCTGCGTGGAAATGTCAGCGCTCTAATCGGCTCTGGTGGCAACATTGCCGTGCTTCCGGGAGACGATGGCAAGCTCATCATTGATTCGGGGTTCCTCGGCACGCGCAACAAAATTGCAACCGCGTTAAGCAGTCTTAGTCCCGATCCGAACAAACATCTGGTCAACACGCATTGGCATTTCGATCACACTGACGGCAACGAGTGGATGCACTCCGCGGGCGCGACCATTACCGCTCACGAAAATACCGGGAAACACCTTTCGACCAGCACGCGCGTGGAAGATTGGAACTTCACTTTTCCGCCATCGCCGTCAGGCGCGATTCCAACTCACGTGTTCAAGACTGACAAGACGCTTCATCTTAATGGCACCACCATCGCGCTTAAACATTACGGCCCATCTCATACCGATGGCGATATCTCGGCTTATTTTGTTGAAGCCGATGTCCTGCACACCGGCGACACTTGGTGGAACGGACACTACCCGTTCATCGATTATTCGACTGGCGGAAGCCTCGACGGAATGATCAAAGCCGCGGAAGCAAATCTCGCGATGGTGACAGACAAGACCGTCGTTGTCCCTGGGCACGGCTCGGTCGGCGGCAAAACCGAAATGACCGAGTATCGGGATGTCCTTGCGACCATTCGCGAAGGCATTGCTGCTCTCAAAGGAGAGGGCAAATCCCTCGATGAAATAGTGGCCGCAAGGCCCACTGCTGCTTATGACGCCAAGTGGGGAAAGGGGTTCGTCAACGGCGAGTTCTTTACGAGACTGATTTATAAAGGCATTGGGAAAGGAACCTCATGAAGATTGTGATTATTGGCGGCACTGGACTGATCGGAACTAAGGTCGTGAACAATCTCCGTGCGCGCGGCCATGACGTGGTGGCGGCGTCCCCTTCCTCGGGCGTCAACACCCTTACTGGTGAAGGACTCGCTGAAGTGCTGAAAGGCGCCCAGGTCGTTGTCGATCTGGCGAATGCGCCGCAGTGGGACGACCAGGCTGTGCTGGAATTTTTTGAGACGGCAGGGCGCAACTTGCTTGCTGCGGAAACGACCGCCGGCGTACGGCACCACATTGCGCTGTCAATCGTCGGCGCTGATCGTCTTCCTGCGAGCGGGTATTTGCGCGCTAAAGTCGCTCAGGAAAATCTGATCAAGGCATCAAAGATTCCATTCACGATCGTCCGCTCGACGCAGTTCTTTGAGTTCGTGAAGGGCATTGCGCAATCAGCCAGCGAAGGGCAAACAGCTCGGTTATCACCAGGTATGATGCAGCCGATCGCGGCGGATGACGTCGCGGCCGCTGTGACGGATGTCGCACTCGCCGAGCCGGTAAACGGCACAATCGAGATTGCCGGTCCCGAGCCAATCCGAATGGACGAATTCGTCCGGCGTTTCCTGAGCGCAACGCGAGACCCGCGGACGGTGATCACGGATGTTCACGCCCGCTACTTCGGCGCCGAGTTGAACGATCAAAGCCTCGTCCCTAGATCCGGCGACAAACCGCGCCTCGGCCCGACGCGTTTCGACGAGTGGCTCATTCGCTCTGCATCCTAGAAGGAAGATCTGTTTTCGAACATCGAGAAAACCAAACCACGTAACAGAAAGGACATCACAAATGAAGCCGATCCGAATTTCAAAATCAGTCGCGCGGCAACACTTCACACTCGTTGTGTGCGCACTGGTCGTCGCCGCTTTCGGCGTGGGCTCAGCGATGGCCGCTGCGACGGAACCCAAGGAGGCGAAGTTGACGCAGCTCTTTTCGAAAGACTTGACGGACCTTCCTGGGAAGGAAGGTCTGATGCTCCTGATTGAGTATCCTCCGGGCAGCTCGGACCCAATACATCGCCACAACGCACATGGATTTATTTATGTGCTGGAAGGCTCGATCGTAATGCAGGTCAGCGGCGGGAAAGAAGTGACTCTGACACCTGGTCAGACCTTCTATGAAGGCCCTGCGGATGTTCACGTCGTCGGGCGAAACGCTAGCCAAACCAAACCGGCGAAATTCGTCGTGTTCTTCGTGAAGGACAAAGGCGCTCCGGTGCTGGTACCCACCAAATAATCAAAACTGCAAGCCTATGAACACAGAGAAGCTTAAACAACTGGCTCGCGATTTAAGGAAAACACCACCGCACAGCCCGCGTGACACACTCGGTGGGTTCGTCATCGCAGCGCGAATGCTGGATAAGGCTCGCGCTGACTTATTAGGCATCAACGGCGAATACAATTTTTATCCGTGCGGCCTCGGCGCCTATTTTTGGAAATTCACTGGTCTCGACGCGATGAAGTTCAAAGATTTCGTTGCGACGGGCGCGACCGATGAAGAGGCTGATCGCTGGATTCGAGAAAACACAACGCAGAAGGATCAAGGAGCGATCATCAAATGGAACAACGAAATGCGTTGTTTGCGCCTTTGCGATCTCACTCCGCAAGTCCAGGAATACTTCGAAACCTATATCCCTCAATTTTGCCATCCACCTAGCAAAGTAAAGTTCTTCTTCGATGTGTACGATGTCGAAGAAGGAGTTCTTTAATTCAACAGCGTTACATTATGAAGACGCCAATGATTCTCCCTGGCAAACTGAAACGTCCGAAAAACTGAGTCAGCGTGAGATAAAAAAACAGGCAGCTCCGATCGTGACCAAGTCCTCTAGCACGGCGATGAAAATATCTTTGATCTTCAATGCGGCGACCAATTTTCTCCGGACTTCGTAACCGGCGAATGCTCCGATTAGTCCGCCCATAGCTCCCAGAATCGCACCGATGATCATCGATTGATTACTTGCCGCGCAAACGCAGGCGCCGCAAAGACCACCAGTCACAATGCGGGCGATCAGCGGCACAGGCGCTGTTCGTTTCTGCGTCGAAGGCTGCAGATCGACGAACAACTCGAATAGAGCGAGGAGCGAAAAGATAATAACCGCGATGATCGATCCCACGAAGGCGAGTGGGGAATTGTTGAGATTCAACCACCCAAGATGTGCCGCCCACGCCACGACGGCTGGCGGCGTCAGCGAACGCAAGCCTGCGGTGAAGCCGATTCCGATGGCAAACGCGAAGATGTAGTTCATTTAGAATCGATCTTGTAACAGATCGAACAAAGAACTGAAATGCTGAAAAAAGAGGAATTATGGCAACGACGAAAAACGGAAAAAATGAACCGGTCGATCTGAAACTCGAAGTCGTGGTGGTCGGCGTTTTGGATGTCGATCGTGCGAAAGCGTTCTACGAGAAACTCGGCTGGCGACTCGACGCCGATTTCGTAAAGGGCGACGACTTCCGCGTCATTCAATTTACGCCGCCCAACTCTCAAGCCTCGATCATTTTCGGCAAAGGAGTGCCATCGCCCAAGCCAGGCTCGGTGCAAAGCCTAACCCTCGCGGTGAACGACATCGAGGCGGCTCGAAAGGATTTGATTGGTCGCGGCGCAAAAGTCAGCGACGTGTTTCAATACGCCGGCGGACCATTCAACAACACTGGGAAAAACCCGCGCGTCAGCGGTCGTGATCCACAAGATCGTTCCTATTTTTCGTTTGCATCATTCGAGGATCCGGACGGGAACGGTTACTTGCTTCAGGAAATCAAGACGCGGCTTCCCGGCCGCGAATGGCAATCGGCGCCGGCGGGTAAGATCGACATCGCCACGCTTGCCGAACTCCTTCACGAAACGGAGCAGCATCATGGTAGTTACGAGAAAACGCACGGCAAACATAATTGGTGGGATTGGTACGCGCCGTATTTAAGTGCGCGTCAGAACGGCAAGAGTCCTGACGAAGCTTCAGCTGCCGCCAACCTTTACATGGATGAAGTCATTCTTGTTTCTTCCCGATAACATTCTCATCGAGTTGCGTAGCTGGGCTTGGATCGCAGCTTTGCTTGCGCGTGTCGCGGTCGGTTGCGCGTTCTTTCTTTCGGGAGGCGGCAAACTTTTCGTCAAGCAGCGTCGCGAGCAAATGCGTGAAACCTTACGCGCAGCACGCGTACCTTTTCTGGAATTCAATGTCTTCTTCGTCTCAACGGTCGAATTTGTGTGCGGTTTGCTGCTGATCCTTGGTGCAGCGACCTCATTCGCCTGCCTTCTACTTTGCGGCGTAATGATTGTCGCGATCGCGACCACCGCTGCTCCGTCGATTAAGACTTCTTCGCCACTCGGCTGGCTTTCCGAATTCTTGTATCTGCCCGAGGTCCTTTACCTCGTCATTTTGATTTGGCTTTTCTTTTCAGGGCCAGGTTCGTTTAGCGTGGATGTCTTATGCGAACGTTCTCACTAATTTTCACCGCTGTTCTTCTTTTCGGTGCTGGTTCTCTTCAAGCTGCCGAGCAAATCGTCGTGCGCGATGCGAAGATCGACAACGTGCAGTTGCATTACCTGACTGCGGGCAAAGGGCCGGCGACGGTGATCTTGTTGCACGGGTTTGCTGAAACGTCGCGGATGTGGCGACCGATTATTCCGAAGCTCGCCGAGAAGTTCACCGTCATCGCGCCGGATTTGCCGGGCATCGGCGATTCATCGATTCCCGCAGACAACCAAATCGGCATGATCATCGCGGCGAAACAGATCCACGATCTCGTGCATTCGTTGAAGGTCGATAAGGCGCGCGTGGTCGGTCACGACATTGGCTTGATGGTGGCTTACGCTTACGCCGCGCAATTTCCCAGCGAAATCGAAAAGCTCGCGGTGATGGATGCGTTTCTCCCCGGCGTGCCCGGCTGGGAACCGATCTACAACGATCCGCACGTCTGGCATTTTCGGTTCAACGGCGAGTATCCCGAAAAATTGGTGCAGGGACGGGAGCGCACTTACTTCGAGTATTTCTGGAACGTCTTCGCCGCCGACAAGAATCATTCGATTCCGGAAGCCGATCGCAAAGCTTACACCGCGGCGTATGCCAAACCGGGCCGGATGCGCGCGGCCTGGACGTATTTCGCGTCGTGGCCGCAACTCGCGAAAGATTTCGCCCAGCTTTCGCAAACGAAATTGACCATGCCGGTGTTATCGATCGGCGGAGAGAAATCGCTGGGCAAGGAACTTGGCGAACAGATGAAAGTGGTTGCAGATGATCCGACCGTCGTTGTGTTGCCGAACGCTGGTCATTGGATTCTGGAAGAGAAACCGAAAGAAACCACTGACGCGCTATTGAATTTTCTCTAGTGGTTCGGCACTCGCCGTAAACTACAAAATTACTTAGCTGCAGCTTCCTTGGCGCATTGCCAAAACTTCTCGGTGGCGGGACTGAGTCGTCCTTTTCGCGCGGCGATGCCGAAGGAGATGGGCTTTGGCTCGGGAGTGAGTCGCACTAACTTCACCCGATTACCGAAAGCGTAACCAAGCGCTTCCACCGCGACGGCCACTCCTGTGCCGGCTTCGACGGCGGAGACAACGCTGGTCATGCTATCATGCTCCTCTATCACTCGCGGCTTGTTTTTTACCGAAGCGAACAGGATGGCGAGATACCTGTGATAATCCGAAAAGTCTTCGCGCGTTAATCCTACAAACGGTTCTTGTGCCGCATCGGCCAGCGAGACGGAACGACGTCGTGCAAATGGATGGTTCGGCGGCACCGCCAGCCGAACATGCTCGCGTAACAATTCTTCAAAACGGAAATCACGAAATGTGTCACGCTCCAGCGCACGGGCGATTAAGGCCACCTTTAGTCGTCCATCTCGCAGACCAACGGCAATTTCCTCGTTGCTCCAATCGTGCAGTTTCACGTGAACGTTAGGCATTGCCTTTTGAAAAGCGCGCAGTGTTGCTGACAAGATGTGTCCGCTTGGTGTCGGCGCATAACCAACGCGTAGCTCTGTTTCACCGGCTCGCGCGAAATCGCGCACGTTCCGCACTGCTTCGTCGGTCCTTTCCAGTATTGCTCGCGCCTCTTTGAGAAATACTGATCCCGCAACGGTCAAGCGGACTGATTTTCCCGTCCGCTCGAACAACTGCACGCCTAGTTCGTGTTCCAGATCGCGGATCTGGCGGCTCACGGCCGGTTGCGAGACATGGAGTTTCTGTGTCGCAGCGCGCAGGACGTTTTCAGCCTCTGCCACAGCGACGAAGTAACGAAGGTGCCGAAGTTCCACTGTCGATCCAACTATGCCGGCTCGGCATAAGTAGACAAGAAACATCGTCTTTCACATCTGCACATGATCAACCGGATCGTTGTGCATGATGAAAACGGAAATTTCAAACAATGGTGCGGTGCCGGTTGAGACAAAAGAAGATCGTCGCGCCACCGTAACTCAAGATCACAAGCGAACTGCTCCCGCGCGCTTTGACGGCGTCGACGATGTTTCAAGGAAAGAAACGAAGCGGTCACTATTTCGGCGACCCGGTGTGATTGTCGCCGCCGCAGTGCTCGCGATCGCAGGAATCGGTTATGGCGCGTTTGCGATGTTTCATTCGTTTACTCACGAAACCACCGATGACGCGTTTATCGATGTGCACTTCGTTTCCGTAGCGCCAAAAATCGCCGGCCGCGTGAGCGTGGTACACGTGGATGATAATCAGCTCGTCAAGAAAGGCGATGTCCTGGTCGAGATCGACCCGCGCGATTTTCAAATCGCCCTCGCGCAGGCAAAGGCCAACCTCGCGAAGAATAAAGCAACGCAAAGACAAGCAAAGGCAAACGAAGAGCGCGCGCAGGATTTGTTTACCAGGAACGTCATCAGCACACAGGACCGGGATACAAACATTGCAACGTCAGAGTCTAGCAAAGCGGCCGTCGAAGCGGATCAAGCATCGGTCGAGCAAGCTGAGGCTAACCTGAGTTACACGAAAATCACGGCGCCGAGCGATGGCTACGTGACCAAGCAGGCAGTCACGAGCGGCGATTATGTGCAAGTGGGACAAGCACTGATGTCGCTCGTGCCGCCGCGCGTCTGGGTCATCGCCAATTTCAAGGAAACGCAACTTCGGAACATGCAACCGGGGCGACCGGTAGACATTTCGGTGGACGCTTACCCAAATCTGAAACTGCGCGGACACGTGGACAGTATTCAAGCCGGGAGCGGCGCTGCTTTCACCTTGTTGCCGCCGGAAAATGCAACGGGCAATTATGTGAAGGTTGTTCAGCGCGTGCCGGTAAAAATTGTGCTCGACGAGCGACAGGAGCTGCAACGCGTGCTTGGACCAGGGATGTCCGTGGTTCCGACGGTCGCGGTGGATCATGGAACCGCTTCTGCGTTCATGATCGGCATCATCGCCGTAATTCTTGCAGGCGGAATAATCGTAGGGGCGGCGCTGTGGATCAGGCGGGTACGGGAGGGGTAATATGAGTGCCGATACAGCAACGCCGCTGCCTAACGAGTGGAAGCCGAGCGTCAATCCGTGGTTGATCGCGATGTCGATTATGCTCGCGACGATCATCGAAGTGCTCGACACGTCGGTGGCGAATGTTTCGCTTCCGTACATTGCCGGGAATCTTTCTGCGTCAACCGACGAAGCGACCTGGGTTTTGACCAGCTATCTGCTTTCGAACGCGATCATTCTTCCGGCGACTAACTGGTTAGGTCAGGTTTTCGGCCGTAAGCGATTTCTCATTGGCTGCATTACTTTGTTTACGATCGCGTCTGCATTGTGCGGTGTCGCCGGAAGTCTTGGCTTCTTGATCATGGCGCGCGTGATCCAGGGCGCGGCCGGCGGCGCGTTGCAACCGATCTCGCAGGCAGTCCTGATGGAAAGTTTTCCGCCGGCGAAACGCGGAATGGCCATGGCAGTTTTCACCATGGGTATCGTGGTCGCGCCAATTCTTGGTCCGATAATCGGCGGTTGGCTAACCTACAATTACTCCTGGCGCTGGGCCTTCTATATTAATTTGCCGGTCGGCATTCTCGCCACGGTGTTGGTGCGCGCATTTCTCGAAGATCCGCCGTATTTGAAACGTTCTTCCGCCGCGAACATTGATTACATCGGCTTCGGGCTGCTCGCTGTTTGGCTCGCGAGCCTGCAAATCATGCTCGATAAAGGTCAGGAGCTCGATTGGTTCGGTTCGAAGATGATTGTGTGGTGCGCGGTGCTCTCCACCGCCGGCTTCATTGCCTTTCTCGTGCGCGAATTAGTCGCGGCGCATCCGATTGTCGATCTTCGCATTCTCAAGAACCGCAATTTTGCTATCGGAAATGTCCTGATGCTGCTGATTGGCGCGCTTCTTTACGCCACAATCGCGATTCTGCCTCTGTTCATGCAGAATTTATTGCACTACACCGCGCTCGCGGCTGGTATGGCTATGACCCCATTCGGTATCGGTGCGTTCACGGCGACGATCATTGTCGGTCGCATCGCGGGGCACATCAGCAACCGTGTTCTGATCATCATTAGTTGCCTGCTGTTTGGGTATTCGTCCTT
>DASZJH010000031.1:0-25182 GCA_035948375.1 Chthoniobacterales bacterium | reverse complement strand
GACCGCGGTCGCTTCAATCTCGATCAGAAATTCCGGAACTGCTAAAGTCGAGACGCCGATCCACGTACTCGCCGGTGGATTCTGCGGAAAGAATTCTTTCAAAGCGCTACCGACCGCTGCGGCATTTTCGGGCCGATAGTTCACGATGTAGATCCGCAGAGCAACCACGTCTTTCAAACTGCCGCCTGCGGCTTCAATCGCCGCTTTGACGTTACGCAATGCCTGTCGTGCCTGCTCAAGAAGGTTGTCGCCCCCGACGATGTTCTTTTGTGCGTCCCAGGCTGTTTGTCCGGAGATGAATACCATCTTTCTGCCGCTCGCGACCACGGCCTGGGAAAATCCATGCGGCAAGCTCGGGAAAAGATTATTCGGATTGATGTATTCCTTCGACATCAGTCACTCCACATACAAGCTGCGCAAACTTCGCTGCATCGCCTGGTTAGATGCACTGTGTGAATCGCAAGCCGACTTGACGTGAAGAAACTAGCGTCTGGAAGGCAAGCTCCTGACCGCTTCAACCGCAGTTTTGAGCGCCAGCGGCGACAAGATCAAGTGTATGTGATCCACAGCAGGGACAATTGTCACCGGCACATCTTTCCCTGCCTGCTTCAGAACCTCGGCGAAGCGGTTTGGATAATAAACTTCGTCGTTCTCGCCGATCAGAATGCGGAAAGGCTGATGCATGTTGCGGAGATCTGCTCGATAGTCTTCATGCGGCCGAAAGTTGGTTTCCAGCGCATACGAATATTCCGAGGTCAAAATCGTCTTTGTGTTTTCGCCCACGGCAAAGCGGAGGACTGGGAGCGAATTGAAGGTTTGTAGACCGAATCCATTTAGAATCGACAGCGCGACGATGCGCGGAACCCCCACACTCGCCCAACCTCCACTGGCGGGCCGTAAACTCGGTGCATCCTGACTGAGAAACGGAGCCAGAAACAAATAGCCTTGAAAAAGATCCTGCCGACTGCTGCCCGCGAAACGCAGGGCGAATCCGCCACCGGAGGAGAAGCCGGCCAGGGTCACAGGCGCTGGCGGTGAAACCGCACGCATGAAGTCAGTGAGATCGTCTTCCAACTGTCCGATATAGCCGATCTGGCCCTTGTCGCCGGAATTACCGTGGCCACGGATATCCAGCGTATAGGTCGTAAACCCTGCGGCGCTCAATTCCTTGGCTATCGGGTGCATGCTGGAGCTGGTGGCCGATGAGCCATGAATCAACACCACGCTGCCCTGACTGGGAGCTGAGGTCGCGAGCGCATAAGATCGGCAAGCCAGCTTTGTTCCGTCCCGAGCCGTGAACCTGGACAGCTGGGGCAAATCCGAAAAATCCACAGAGTCAAATGCATCAGTGATGCTTCCCATCGGATGCGGCGTGCCGGGCCCTCCGAAGATGATGACGAGCGCAAAAATCGCGACGACCAAACCCGGGCCGATTATGAGGACGCGCTTCAGCATCTAACGAGACGGAGCTCAGCCACCGCTGGCGGCGGCGAGCGTTGCTTTCGCTTCATCCTTCATAAATTCATCCTTCAGCCTTTCAGTACGGCGGCCAGCGGTTGGCTGGAGCGCTTTGTTAGGTCTATTGGCTAGGAATCTTATCAATGGCGCTAACATAGCCATTAGAATCGAAATGGAACTGGCGAATCACAAAGACTTCGCCGTCACCATAGCGGTAGGTAGCACAATCTGGAACCGTAGGCGGGGCATCTGGAGGACCAAGTAGCGCTTCAAGGGCCGATCGCGATATAGCAGAGAGGTCAACTTCGGCGAAAAACTTCTTCGCCGTCGCCAAGACTTTTACCCCCTTCGAATAATCGGTCGGATTCTTCCGATAGGTTGCAAGGATGCCCAATTCAGTCGCATATTTCTTGCGAAGCGAATGCAGCCGTTCTGCATCAGTCGGTAAAATACGAAACATGATGCCTACATCTTCCGGAACGTCCCTCGGCGGAGTAACCCAGAACGTGCCATCGTCACGGTTATAAGTACACGCCACTGTTCGGTGGTACGTCGCCTTAGTATCGTCGAAATCAGCGACGAGCTTAGTTCTGGGCGTCAGCCCAGATCGCGCACTAAAAGCTATCGATGAGGGATAGATATAGACCCACTCGACGTGTACATTTCTGGGGAAGTTCAGGGCGAACGCGAATGGGAGAGTCCGCTTCTCAATCAGTATGTTAGTTTGATCTGCAGCAATCGCTGTTTGAGCTGCGGACCACAACACAGTAAACGTGGCCACCGTTAAGAGAAGTAAGCGCATAGACCTAACGAGAAATAGACGGGAAAATCCCGCCTTTAATTACGGGGTTTTCCCGCCTAATCCTGTCTCTGCGATCGGCCGGGTGGGAAACGGGGAACATGTTTCCTAGTTTATTCGGAACAATGCGCCCGAACAACTGAAACTGCGTAAGCCGCGAACAGGCAAACTTAATGGCGCAGTTGCTGCTCCTTTGCTTCTGGGAAGCGAAATGAGAAACATCCTGGCTATGCTCTTGATTGCGGTCGCGATTGCTTACTATTTCGGATACGACGTGACCGATTTTATTCCGTCTTTCTCCGGGAATAGCCGGCCAACGCCAAAGGCAAGACGCGCGCCGGCACCGGCCGAACAAACGCAGAACACCGCTCCACCGGTCCAGAGCAGCACCGTGACTGCGAACTCCTCCCAGGGCTCGCTGGCGGATCGGTGGTCACCGTACCCGAGCCCGTCTCCCAAAAAGCCCTAAGATCCGCGCAGTCTAATTAGTCGCTGTTGGCGATTCAGTCACTCGACTGACGTTCAAGCAAACCTGGATGTAGGGAGAAGCCTGACGCATTTTTAAGTTGGAAAGATCCCGAACCGTTGAAACGGTTGGGCGGTGCGAGATTGGTTTGGCCATCTGGATTTCACAGCGATGAAGCCAACCGGCGGCATTGCGACGCGTTCTCTGAATTGGCGTCTCGTTATCGCGGTTGCGCTGATCGCCGCCGTGTTTCTTGCGGCCGCGGGACCGACCTTTTTGGCGATTTGCAGCGGCCGCAAGGTCCCGGATGACTTCGCGGTTGTCTATAACGGCGCGCGCGCGATGTGGAATCGCCTCGACATCCATGACGCAACGAATGGCATGTACATTTACTCGCCGTTTCTCGCCTTTGTCTTTCAACCGCTGAGCGCGTTTTCGTTGCGGGTTGCCGCGCTAACGTGGCTTGTTCTTAGCGAGCTGATTATTCTCGGCGCTTCGTTGATCGCGGCCCGGAAAGTGACCAATATCTGGTGCGCTTCTGAAAAACGCGCGACGGCGTGGCTAGTTTCGGCAACGGCTCTGCTCTTGAGTTTCGAAAAAATCCGGAGCGATTTCATTCTTGGCCAAACGGATTGTCTCATCCTAATCGGTCTGGTTGTCATTCTGTGTTTGATGGAGCACCGGCCCTGGCTGGCCGGCTTGGTAACCGGCATCACAGGAAACTTCAAATACCTGACGTTGATCTTTATCCCCTACTTCATCATCAAACGGGACTATCGCGCCGCGCTTGGTGCGGCCGCCTCATTTTTATTCTTCTTCTTTCTGCCCGCAGCCGAGGTGGGGCTGCGTTTGATCAAGCTTTACGCGCTGAACGCCGTCGCTGTTTTCATAAAGGTTTTCGCCGGAGGCGCAGCGGCGCATGTGGCTGCGCGGGGCCACACTCCAATTGTTAATGGGTTGGCGTGGGAGAATTCGATTTCGTTGACTTCGTCGATTTTTCGAACGGCGCGCGCCTACGAAATTCCAAACATTGCGGCCGCAAGCGTAATCGCGGTCTTGTTTTCGACATTTGTCGCCGGGATCGTCTTGATTGGGCGCCGCTGGGATGTCGATCTTTTCAAACCCTCACGAACGAGTCGTGACCGCGCCGCCACGATCGAATGGGCGTCGCTGATTGTGCTCGCCCTTGCTTTTGGCCCGCAGACTACCGCCCGTCACATGATTCTCATGATGCTCGTCTACACGGTTGCTTTAGGGATTTTCGTTTCGCAGCGGCGAATCGGGCCTCGACTCGCGTTAATCACATCAATGATCGCAACCGCAGTCGCGTTGTCGCTTCCATTCCGGGAAACTGGACCCCATCCCTGGCTCAAATCGTTAAAAGAGATGGGGGCAGCAAGTTGGTGCGCAGTGTTATTGATTTTTTTGATCGCGTGGATCGGTTGCCGAACGATTTCTAAAACTGCTACGCGTCACGACGAGTGAACGTCTAACGTCGAAAACATTTGCTTCTCTTCAGGCAGCGCCCGACTTAAGACGGCGCTGCGGGCCAACGTCGGCCGGTTCTCGAAAGCGATTTCCCTGTGCCGCCGATTGATTTCAGAACTCGGAGCAGTTCATGACGACGCGGCCGCGGCAAACCTCGCTGTGGCAAATGAGTTTACATTTTTCCTGGACCGCGATCGCTCCGCAGACTGGACAGATCAAATCGCTGTTGCTCTCGCCAGAAATTTCAGGACGCGCGGACTGAGAAGAAACGTCGACCGAGTTCTGTGGATCGACGGTGCGCGCGGGATTCAACGGCGCGAGCGCGAGAAATGCGATTCGTCGTACCCCGCGCCGACGTTGATTTGCATATGATCATTGCCGACGCCGCCGATAATGTAGCTGCTGAATTCGTCACCACCGAATTTTCCGGAACCGTGGCCGTACAAGAACCCAACCTCACCTCCGGTCCAATTCAATGAAGCTTTTTCCATCGCCATCGATTCAATCGAGGAATAATCTTTGCCGTCTTTCGGATCTATCACCGGTCCCGAAACGGAATTTGTTTTCGCGCGCGGCTTTCGCGGTTCGGAGCTCACCAATGCGACTGGAAAATTCGCGACCGGCGCGGTACCCATTCGGCCAAGCGCAGTGGAGCCGGGCATGGAACCGTCCAGGAACGCCGTTAACGGAAGATCCCGCAGCAGGGCGCCGCTATCGACGGATGCAAAAAGCTCTGGGCGATAAAACCCGAAGATGGGGTCGAAGTCGGCTCGGACTATTTGCGACGTGAGGCCAAGCCCGACCACAGCAATCATCCCCGCCAGCATCCGCTTCATTACCCGGCCATTGTCAGTCGAACCGCCGCCAAAGCCAACGATTTTTTTCATGTCAATCTATTAAACCGCTGACAGTTCCAACAGTTGCGGATTTCATTTTTTGAAGCGCGTGAGCAAATGATCCTTCCCATCCTCATCGCGGTACAACATCTCTTCCTCACTGATGGCCACAATCGTATCGTGAAACCGGCGACCAATGGGTACGAGTTCTGGAAGGCTCGATTTTGTCACTTCTTCGTAAAGAACATCTCCCTCAAGCCACCACTTTCCGTCGACTTGCACATCGAGATTGCGGCTGCCAGATCCAATCGCACCATTGTCGGTAAAAGTCTTATCAGCTCGATAAATTTGAAGGCCGCCTTTGAGGAGTGGGCCGTACTCATCGGCATGTACCATCCAGATTCCAACGATTTTCGACGCCAGATCGCGTTCATCCAACGGTTTGGCGTTTGTGACAAAAGCAAGAGCGACTGCGAGCGAGCCGATGACAAACCTTAATCGGAATATTTTCACCTCTGTTGGATATGGAACCGATGCAACAGCCGGTGGGCGAACGGCGCGAGCATCACCCCGGCAACGCCAATGAAGGCCAGGCCGGAAAAAAGCGCATAACAGGAAGCGAAAACTTTCGCCGCTGTCGATTGGAGCGGATCGACCGGTCCCATTCCGCCCAAAATCATGGAGGCATTGAGCAGGGAATCGATCCAACTCAAATGACCAAGCCAATGATAGCCGAGCACACCGACTCCGAGGGCAACGGCGACGAATAGCAGCACGATCAGGGCGTGGTAACCGACCCGCCGAATGAATCTCGCCCGACTTAGCAGCGGATAGTTTCGATGTTCGTACATCTCTTCTTAACTTGGGGCGGTTAACGCGGCTTGTTTTCGAGTTGCTTGATCCTGTCCGCCGTGATCGGATTCGGATAAATCCTGTAGATTTCACGATATTCAGCAAGTGCTTCACTTTTCTTACCCGCCGATTCAAGGGATTGGGCGGTCCGCAAGTGCGTCGCAGCGTCGTCTTTCAATCGATCGCATAACGACGACGCTGAATTGAGATAAACCCAGAGAGGTTTCAGCTCATCAGCACTGGGCTTGGAGTAGCGTTTAACAAAGCTCACCAACATTCTGCGCGCGGCGGGCGCGTCTTTGGCCGCAAGATCGCGCGTTATTTCATCGACAATAACCAGCGCATCGATGGTTTCAATGTCGGTGAGACATTCATAATAAGCCACTTCGTATCCCACCTTTGCACGAAAATCGCGCGCCTGATTCCCAAGCAGAGTGACGTTGGTCGAGACTGACGCCGGCAAAGCTTGCACTTTCTCCAGGCGCTTGATCTCGGCAAAATTTCCAGTCGTATCTCTGACTTCCGCCAGAACTGATTCCGTTTGCTTCTTAAGCTCTACAATCATCAGACGTTTCAAAGCCGCGTCGATCTCTGGTGGGCTGGCGGACGTCGATGGAGCCTGCGATGTTTGTTGCTGTGGCGTCGGCGAGGTATCAGGCTGCCGCATTTCCTGAGCCGGCCGTGTCGGCGTCGATGAAGGGACCGCAAATTCGAGACCCTGAAGTTCCGGAACCTGCCCCTCAAAGGAAAAAACATCTTTCTTCCCCGTCTCCTCAATCGGCGAAGCGGACAAGGGAGGGGTTGCGATCGGTGTTGTCAGCACGGTCGAGCTCAGCCGCGGTGTCGGGTTTGGTGTTGAAGTGGGTAGTGGAGTCGGCTTCGGTGGTGGCCTTGGTGTTAGAGCTGGCGTCGGTGTCGGCGAAGGTGTTGGGGTCGGCTTCGGTATCGACGTCGGCAATGCAGTTGGCGATGACGATATCGGTTCCTGTTCAGTTTGTGTCTCAGGTTTGGAAGATTTCGTCGGCGCAGGAGTTGAGGTTGGCCTTTCAGTTGATCCCGGCTCCAGCCAGTTGCTTGCTTTGTCACCGCCGGCGAACGTGGCCTGCAGTCTCGTGTTTCCCTGTACTCGAACGACTGGTCCCTCGAATTTTCCGCGGACCATTTTGCCACTATAACTGTTAACAAAGCTGCCGAGCCGGTACCAGCTGAGCGTCCCCTCGCCAGTGGCGTATCCGTTCAAGTCTCGAAGGCCCGACCACGTTACTTCCTGCGCAACGCCGCGCGTACTGTTCCAAACCAGGGTCTTTCCATCCTTCGTGCGCTGGTATCGGGCGGCACTCGCACCGCTTGCGAACAAAAGAGAGACAAGAGCACAAACAAAAATACGTTGGGCGCTCACGGCGGCTTGGCTTAATTCGAGCCCGCACTCTTCGATGCAGCCCGAAAATATTCAATCGTCTTCTTTATTCCCTCTTCGAATTGAACTTTCGGTTCCCAGCCGAGAATTTTCTTCGCCCGCGAAATGTCCGGCTGTCGGACCCTCGGATCGTCCTCCGGCAGCGGCCGAAATTCGACTGTCGATCTTGCTTCAGTGATACGAATAATCTCTTCCGCGAATTGCTTGATCGTCATCTCGCGTGGGTTCCCGATATTGACCGGCTCGTGAAAATCGCTCATGGCCAGCCGGAAGATTCCGTCGACTAAGTCGGAAACATAACAAAAGGAGCGCGTTTGTGAGCCGTCGCCGAAAACGGTGAGCGGCTTGCCGGCAAGGGCCTGGCCGATGAACGCGGGCACTACTCGCCCATCGCGCAATCGCATTCGCGGGCCGTAAGTATTGAAGATGCGCACGATCTTGGTGTCGACCTTGTGATAACGGTGATACGCCATCGTCATCGCTTCGGCGAAACGCTTCGCTTCGTCGTAAACCCCGCGCGGCCCGATCGGATTCACGTTGCCCCAGTAATCTTCCTTCTGCGGGTGGACCAGCGGATCGCCGTAACATTCCGACGTCGATGCGAGAATGAACGATGCTTTCTTATCCTTGGCCAAGCCGAGCGTGTTGTGCGTCCCAAGCGCGCCCACCTTCAACGTTGGGATCGGCAGTTCGAGATAATCAATCGGGCTCGCCGGTGACGCGAAATGAAATACGTAATCGAGTTTCGCTTCCGGCAGAAAAATGAAATTGGAAACGTTGTGCTTAATGAATTGGAAATCCGAATCGCCGGCGAGATGGCCGATGTTCGCGGGATTGCCGGTGATCAAGTTGTCGATCGCAATGACGCGATGACCTTCCGCCAGCAAACGATCGGTGAGATGCGATCCTAAAAAACCCGCGCCACCGGTAACGACGGAAACGGGTTTGGATTTTGTGGCAGGCATTGGCGAGTTATGTAAGTCCGAAGCAGTAACTTGGCCAGAGGGAATTCATTTTCACGTTGAACGTTGGGCATTGAGCGTTAAGCGTTGGAATCGCATGCGAATCTTGTCCGGCATTCAACCCAGCGGCGTCCTGCACATCGGCAATTACTTCGGCATGATGCGCCCCGCGATCGAGCTTCAGAAAGAAGGCGAGACGTTTTACTTCATCGCCGATTACCACGCGCTTACTAGCCTGCGCGATCGGGAAGCGCTGCGCGAGAATTCGCGCCGGGTCGCGCTGGATTTTCTAGCCTGCGGACTTGATCCGGAGAAGTCTGCGCTGTTTCGACAATCGGACGTCCCGCAGACGACTGAACTGGCTTGGATTTTATCAACCGTTGCACCGATGGGACTCCTCGAGCGCGCGCATTCCTACAAAGATAAACTCGCGCGCGGCCTCGCGCCGACAGTCGGACTTTTCAGTTATCCGGTTCTGATGGCCGCTGACATTCTAATTTACGACAGCGACGCCGTGCCAGTTGGCAAAGATCAGAAGCAACACATCGAGATCACGCGCGATCTTGCGGTAAAGATCAACGAGACATATGGCAACGTTTTCAAATTGCCCGAGCCGCGGATCAATCCCGACACGCAGGTTGTTCCCGGTCTCGATGGTCAGAAAATGAGCAAGAGTTACGGCAACAACATCGACATCTTTGGCGACGAAAGAGAAACGCGGAAACGCGTGATGAGCATCGTGACCGATTCGACGCCGGTCGAAGCGCCAAAGGATCCGGATAAATCAACAATCGTCCAGCTTTACTCGCTCTTCGCCTCCAAAGATGAAGTCGCCAACATTCGCGACCGTTTCAAAAAAGGCGGCACCGGTTACGGCGATTTCAAAAAGGAACTGTTCGAGAAACTCTGGGAATACTTCGCGCCGATGCGGAAACGCCGCGACGAACTTCTGCGCGACAAGTCGCATATCGACAACGTCCTCGCCCGCGGCGCCAAGCGCGCCAACGAAGTCGCCGACCAAGTGATGGCGCGCGTGCGCAAAGCCGTCGGCCTGCGCTAGCCCGTTTTCAAAAGCCGTTTCGGCGCGACGTTACGCCACGCCGATGCGATCGCTTCGCGGACGATGGCGATCTTTGCTGCCGGCAGAAATACATTGGTGCTTCCCTGTCGTCCCCAAGCGCCTTTCACTGGTTGGAACGTAGCGGGTTCGCTGCCGACTAAACGCTTTTGTTCCTCCAAAGGCAATTTCACGACCGCCCAATCTTTGTCGGGATACCCGAGCGTCGCGAAAATTTTTCCGCGCACACGGAAATCGGGATGGTGCATGTGCGCCGATTCGATAGCATTCGGAAAACTCAGAGCGAGCGTGCGAAAATCCTCCGCGGTCACAATCGGACTCCGTCGCTAATCCACAGTTTGTGACTTCAGGGAAGAGCGGCGCACTCGAAAATAGGCAATGATCAGCAGCACAGCGCCAATTACTGCCAGCCAGCTCAAAAAATGCGCCACCGTCGCACGGGCCACGTAATAGCCGCCCCAACGTCCGGCTACGTAGGTCGGAAAGTCTGTTCTGATCAAACAAATTGCCGGCACCAACAAATAGAACGCGATCATGAGAAGCTCCCAAGGGTTGCGGTTGACGTTCTCTGGTTCTCCGCCGGACGTAATCGTGACGTCTTCTCTCAATTCGATTTCATCCGCTTTTTCAAATTCAGCGCTCAGAATATGCACCGCCCGTTCGGCTTTGGCTTCATCGACCACCAATCGAATTGGCACGGCAAACTGTCCGCCTCGGCTGTAAAGGCTCGCGTTCTCGTCCAGCAGCGCAGCCGAGATCTCGTAGTTATCTAGAACTGACTTTGCCAACGCCGCCTCCGCGAGACTCCAGTAGGTGCGAACCGTCACCATGTTTCAGCCTCGTCAATTGTCGCCGGTTTGGTCATGTCTTGCCGTTACCAGCAGAACAAATTGAATCATTCCCAACGACAGCCATGCCGAAATCATGGCGAAGAATGGCCAGAAGGTTTGCAAACTAATGACGTTGTAGATTTGTAAAAGCGTAGCTGCTATCGCCACCAAGCCGCTGAATATAAAAATCCATCGGCGGGCGCCTGAGGCTCTGAGCCTTTGCCGCGAGAGCGTTCGAAATGAGCGCCTCAAAAGTTGTCCGCTGCCTACGGAAACGACAAACGACGCAATGCTGCACAGACGCCAAGTCGTTTGCTCATTCAGATTCGTCGTCGCGAGACACATCGCGAAGATCGACATCAAAAACGGAAGAGCCGAGTTGTTGAGCAGGAAAAGCAATCGGAACTTGTCGACCGTCGACCATTCATGCACGGCACCGCTGCGAAATGCAACCACGACCCCGGCAAACCCAGCCAGCGTCACCGCCACTTGCGCGCTTGCGCTTAATGCTTCACTCGGTTGCATTCAAACAAAGTCCGGTTTCACCCATTCCTGAACTAAATTCGGATTCACGTAAAGACCATCGACCATTGCAGCGCGGCCATTCAGCACCAACGGCGCGCTGGCGTTGGCGAGAAAGAAACTGAAGTCGCGCGTCAGAAGTTTATGAACTTCCCCCAACCACGAGCCGCCGTCGTATTGCGGCATGAAGTTCAATTCGATGAGCAGAAATTTTGTTTTCGCCATGGTTTGGTTCGCGCCGGCGAGGACTGGCTTCTCGTAACCTTGAACGTCGATCTTCAGGAGCGAAACCTCAGGAAGATCGACAAGTAACCGATCGAGCGTCGTCATCTTCACCTGTACCTCCGACGTAATCGTCCAGTTGCTTCCAACAACGGCACGCATTTCTTCGCGCGGCTGAAGAAGTGAAGCGCCCGTCGTGTCGCGAGTGATCTTGAACGTCTCGATGCCCTCGCGTTCACCGATCGCGAAGTTATGCAATTCGATGTGACGGTTGTTGCCGAATCTTTTCTGGAGCACAGCGAAAGCGTCGGGCAACGGCTCGATGATAACGAGCTTCTCCGGGGAGATGCAGTTGAGCAGCATGCTCGACCATTGCCCGACGTTCGCGCCAAGATCGACAACCGTGCGCAGTTTTTGAACGTGACCCGGCGCAAAAAGAGCCAGGCCACTTAATTCCGCTTCGAGAACAACTCGATCGCTCGAGAACCATTCGCTCGGCGAGAGTCGCCGGCCGATGTTGCGCAACCGTCGCTGATTCCGTACGAGGTCGACTACGCCGTTCGGCAAAAAAAATTTCAAAAGGCGCTTCAAACCGATGGCTGCGCGGTGCCGTCTTTAAGTTCGGCAAAAATGAGCCGGCCGGCCGCAGTTTGGAGCGCACTGCCAACCACAACTTTCCGGGTTTTGCCAACATGCGGCCGCGCATGATTGACCACAATCATCGTGCCGTCCGGCAGGTAGCCGACGGCTTGATGCGATTCGCGGCCTTCTTTCACCAGGTGCAGATCCAGTTGATCTCCGACGACGAGAGTAGGTCTGAGTGCTCGCGCGAGGTCGGCCAAATTCAATACCGGCACCTGTTGCAAACGCGCGATCTGCGCGAGCGCGTGATCGTTTGTCAGCAGGCGAGCTTTAAGAACTTTGGCCGCGCCCACCAGACGCGCATCCGTCCCAACATCGACATCCGCCGCAGACGATTCGTGGATCGTCAGCTCGATATCGCGTGCACGCTGAAGCTCGTTTAGAATTTCCAATCCGCGCCGGCCCCGTTCGCGTCTACTCGGATCGTGCGAATCCGCCAGCAACTGCAGTTCATCCAAAATAAATCGTGGCACTATGAGCGCCCGACTGAGAAATCCAGTCGCACAAAGGTCGGCAATGCGACCGTCAATGATGATGTTGGTGTCGATCACGAGCGGTTCGTGCTGAGTCGTTTCGCGGGTAAAGCGCACATATGGAATGATGAGCGAGAACTCGTCGCGGCTGCTTCGCATTGCCAGCATCATTCCGAGATAACCGAAGACCGCATAAACACTGAGCCGCGCCGCCCATTGCACAGTCTCGGACTGATACTTCAAGATCTGCGAAGCCATCAGCAGATTGGCGAAAATCAAGCCGAGCAGAAGTCCGAACGTTGCTGAAGAGAAAAGACGAAGCGACACGCCTTTGAGCAAGCGATCGATCAGCACGATCACCAAACCGAGAACGATTCCAATTGCGAGGCCGGACCACGCGTCTCCAGTGAATTCAGCCGAAATGCTTGCGCCGATCGCCGCGCAAAAGGTGACGAACAAAATGCGAAGCAGGTTAACTGTGAGCAGAGGTGTCATTATCTGCGTCCGCTCTGACCGCGCGCCGGTTTTGTTTGCTCCCGCGCGGTTGCTTCCGCTTTGGCCGTGGTGTCGCGATAAAAAAGGACGCCGTGCGCGCGCAAATTACTAACGAGCGCGCGCAGGTCATTCGCCAATTCCTGGTTCGTAAGCAAGGTAGCGAGCAGTCCTTTTCCTTGCGTCGCAGAGCTGAGCACTTTTTGCAAGTCGTCAGCTGCTTTTTTTGCCGAGTCCATGGCCGAATCGGCCTTATCGACAACCGGACCGAATTTTTTCGCTGACTCGGCAAAAGCACTAGTCGCTTCGTTCAAATGAGCCACGCTCGATTTAAGATTCTCTGCTGTTTCCTTGGAGAGCATGTCGTCATTCAAACGCGTCACCGTGGTGTCGATTTTTTGCACGACGCCGCGCAAATCACCAACCAACGCGCCGCCTTCCCGCGTCAGATCGTCAATGCCAGTTTCGCGCGCGCCGTTGAGAGTTGTATTCGGCGAAAGAAATTTCGTCGGCGTTCCGGACGGCATTGTGACGTTAACAAACCGGTCACCGAGCAAGCCGGAGCTGCCGACGGTAAACTTGCTCGTCTCAGGTATCTTAATGTAATCGTAAATCTTCAACGGAACCAGGACGCCGTTGCCTTCTCGGACAAGACGCGGACCGTCGGCAACTTTCCCGATGCGCGCACCTCCAAGCAAAACATCGGAGCCTTTCAACAGACCACTGGCGTCGTTAAACCGCACAGTGATCGGATAGTAATGCTTGAACCCCTCTCCCAATCTGCCGAATTGCACGACGAGAGCGCCGAGCGCTGCCAATCCGACAAGAACAAACGCGCCGACTTTGAATTCCAAACCTCGCTCGTGCCGGTTCATTTCAGTCAACTCTCAACCCCGAACGCTTGCGGGGTCAACTGTTCCTCCGAACGTCCAATCAAAAAATCCTGGAGAAGTCTGTCTGTCGATTGTCGCAGCTCGTCAGGCGTGCCGTGAAAGTAAATTCGCCCTTCGTGCAGGTAAGCAATCCGATCCGCCACATCGAACGCGTTTTTCATGTCGTGGGTCACGACGATGCTGGTCACGCCTAGGCTTTGCTGCAAACGCCGAATCAGCCGATTGATCGAGTCCGACACCACCGGGTCGAGACCCGAGGTGGGCTCGTCATACAGAATGCAAGACGGTTGACGAATGATCGATCGCGCGAGGCCAACACGTTTTTTCATTCCGCCACTCAGATTCACAGGCATTTTTTCTTCCTCACCGCTCAGCTCCATCACTTCGAGCATCTCGCTGACTTTCGTGCGCAAAACTTTTGAATCGCGCTCGCCGGCTTCGCGCAGCGGAAAGGCGATATTCTCCGCCACGGTCATTGAGTCGAAGAGCGCGCTGCCTTGAAAAAGAATGCCGACTTTTCGGCGAATAGAGGCGAGACGACGTTCGTTCAGGCCGATGATGTTTTCTCCTTCAATTCGGATCTGACCGGCGTCCGGCCGCATCAAACCGATTAGATGCTTGAGTAAGACGCTTTTCCCGCCGCCGCTGCGACCAATGATGGCGAGAGTCTCGCCACGCGCGACTTCAAGATCGACACCGCGCAAAATTTCCTGGGCACCGATGCGCTTCATCACTCCCTGCACGGAAATCATCGAACCGTTGTTCATTATTGATAACCCGCCGGGTAGATGATGTTGAGGGTCATGGTGAGGAAGAAATTGCTGATCAGCACAGCGAGAGATGCGTTGACTACGGCTTCGGTGGTGGCGCGTCCGACGCCGACTGCGCCCTCTCGCGCGGTCAGCCCTTTGTGGCAACTGATGAAGACGATGAGAATGCCAAAACAAAAAGCTTTGGAAATGCCCATTATGATGTCGCGGCTCCGCGTCCAGCGCACCATGTTTGCCATATAGTAAGTGCCGTTGATCTCGAGCAGAAAAATCGCGACGAAGTATCCGACCGCAATTCCGACGGCGATGCATTCGGCCGCAAGAAGCGGCATCGCAACCATCATCGCGAGGGCGCGCGGCACGACCAGATAATCGGTCGGATACACAGCGAGCGCTCGCAGAGCATCAATTTGTTCGGTCACTTTCATGGTGCCGATCTCAGCCGACATGGCTGCGCCAACCCGGCCGGTTACCATCAAAGCGGTTAAAACCGGGCCGAGCTCGCGCAGCAGTGCGACCGAAACCACCGCCCCCGTGGCTGAGCCCATTCCGATCTTGTGAAATTGAAAATAAGTTTGAGCAGAAAAAACCGCGCCGGTGAAACCGCCGGTGATCACTACCACCAACTGGGAAAGCAATCCGATCTCGACAACCTGATTCAGAAACAATTTCCAACGCAGCCGGTAAGTAAACAGCGATTGAAAGGTGTCCGCGCCTAACATCACGACTTCGCCCAAATATTGAACGAAGCGAATCAGTGGCCAGCCCAATGCGTTGAAGAACCGAACGAGCATTGGCTCAAATGTTACACATCAAGCGCGGCGCCGCGCGCACTTCCACGTCGAACATGCAAAATTTTACAGACGCGGCAGATCGATGCAAAAAGAAACCCGCAATTGCGCCAAGCTCGGAGTTGAGTAGATGTCGATCCTGTAAGATGTCGATCTTGCAACTGAGACAGACCATCAAGGCATTTCTGCCCGCGACACTTCTTGTGGTAGCTGGCTGCCAGACGGAGCCGACTGGAATTCAAAACGCGAGGATCCAAATGGCGCAACGCATCGCCGCGGAAACAACAGGCGATTACTACATCGGACGCCGCTATTTCAAACCGGACTTTAAGTTTTGGGGTTATGTCCGCAAGCCAGGCCAGCCCTGGAGCACATCGCAGCTCGTGATGTTGAATGAAAAGCAGAAGCTCGCGCCTGATCGCGAAGCCTTGAAGTTCGGCTCGGACAATAACTATGAATACAAACTCTACGGCCGCTTCAGTGGCGACAAGGTTTACGAACCAGCCAGCAATCGCCTTTATCCTGAGTTTGTGGTTACCCGTTTCGAGCTGATTTCAACCAATCCGCCGCCGATCTTCAAAAGCCAGTTTAGCGGTCGAACCGAGGCGGCGCAGACGCGCTACGTAATCGAGAAACCGGAGCCGGAATTCTAGACTTGGAGCTGGTCTTAGCATTTTAACAAACGACCAAAATTCCAGGACGGTGGGGAACAAAGACAGCCTGGTCGCAGAATTTCTTCGCCACCTCGAAGTCGAGCGAAATGCGTCGCCGCGAACATTGAAAGCGTATCGACAGAGTTTGACTGCCTTTCGCGCTCAAAATCAAAAACCTTGGAAACAGTGCACGACGGACGATTTTCGCGACTATCTGTTCGCGATCATGAAGCGGGGACAGGCGCGCTCTTATGTGCGCTTGCAGTTCTCGGCGCTGCGGGCGTTCTACAAGTTTCTGACCGATCGGAAGAAACTTCGCGTTGATCCGCTGCGACAACTACAACTCCCAAAGGTTGAAAAGAAGCTGCCGCTCGTGCTGACTCGGCAACAAGTCGAAGAACTGCTGGCTGCGCCGTTAAAATTTCCAAAGCAACGCGCCGCGCCAGAGTGGATGCCGTTGCGCGACACGGCGATAATGGAACTTTTTTACAGCAGTGGATTGCGCTTGAGCGAGCTCGCCGCGCTCGATGTAGACGATGTCGATCTTTACACGGAGTCGGTGCGTGTTTTTGGAAAAGGCCGGAAAGAACGGGTTTGTCCAATCGGTGCGCCGGCGCTGGAGGTGATCCAAAAATATCGGTCGGCGGCGAACGTGCATTCCGGCGCGCTTTTCATTAACAAGTCGCGGAAGCGAATGTCGCAACGATCGATCTGGTTGGTCCTGAAGCGCTATTTGCGACACACTTCAATCCCGATCTCGATCAGCCCGCACAAACTCCGGCACAGTTTCGCCACTCACATGCTCGATCGCGGCGCGGATTTGCGCAGCGTCCAGGCGTTGCTCGGTCACGCCAGCCTATCTACGACGCAAATTTATACGCACGTCACGGTCGAGCGTTTGAAGAAAGCCTACGCCGACGCGCACCCGCGCGCGTGAGGCGCGGCGATTATTGGTCCTGCTGGAGACTAATCAGCAATTCTTTTGCGTCGGGATAGTCGGACTGAAGTTTCAAAACGGTCTGCAATTCAGCTACGGCTTCATCACGTTGACGATTGCGGGCCAGCCCGACGGCCAGATTGTAATGCGTCATCGGACTGTGTGGGTCGAGTTGCAACGCTTTACGATAATGGTCGAGCGCGTTTTCGACGTCGCCTTTTTCAAGAAGCAGATTGGCTAGGTTGGTTTGAGCATCAAGAAAGTCCGGTTCGAGCTGGAGCGCGCGGTGATACGAAGCGATCGCTTCTTCAGTCTCGCCTGTTTGAGCGAGGGCCGTTCCCAAACTGTAATAGCTCTTGGCGTAGTTCGGGTTCGTCGCCAGAGCCAGTTTCAAATGAGAAATCGCGGCCGCGGCATCACCTTTTTTGGCCAAGGCCGCACCGAGATTGTATTGCCCAAGTTGATAATTCGGCTCAGTTTCCAAAGTCTTCTCGAAATGAGAGATCGCCTCATCAATCGATCCTTTCAGGAACAGCGTGTTACCGAGATTATTGTGCGCAGTCGCGGAATTTGGATTCTTCGATAGGACGTCGCGAAAACAGGTTTCGTTGTCTCGATAATTGCGACTGTAGGCCCAGGTCGAACCGGCCAGAAGACCAAGCAGCGCAAGGCCACAAGCGGAAAGAAAAATTCGAGATCGAGTCGGGGAACGGCTCCACAACCACGCCGCTCCCGCGCAAACCGCAGCTATGGCCGCGATGTCAGCCAAATATTGAAAATGATCGGCCCGAAAGATGGCCGAGCGGTCCGACGGGGTCGGACAGTACATGAAATAAGACAGATTAAAAAAGCCAAGGACTGGAAAGAGCAACGCGGCGAAACAAAGCGCAGCGGCGAGAGGACCGCGCGATTTGTTTCGGATCATCCACAGACCACCAAAAAACGCGACGGTCGCTAACGGAAAGGCGTATTGCCACCAGGACCCCGTGCTGATGGTCCACCGGGGATAAATTATCGTGAGATCCGACGGCCAAAATAGATTGCCGAGATAAAACCAAAAGAGACGGCCTGCGATCAGGCAACGGTCGATGAAGGAAAACGGAAATGTTTCTCCGTGTTCGACACAGAAGGTTTGTTCCACCCACACAGTCACCAACCCAAAGACAAGCGCGATGACAAAGAACGGTGTCAGCGGCCTTATGTCGCGGAGCCAAGAGAGTTTTCCACGCTTCCACCACCAGACGACCAACAGCACCACCGGGAGCGCCACGATCGCCGTCTTAGTCATCAAACCGACGACGAAAACCACAAGCGCGAGAAGATAAGCGCTTAGTTGCCGATCTTCCTCGTACTTCAAGTAAGCCAGCATAGTCGCAGCTGCGAGCGCTCCCGAAAGCGTATTCTTAATTTCCGAAAGCCACGCAACCGATTCGACGTGCACCGGATGGAGCGCGAAAACGAACGCCGCCAGCCACGCTCCCGGCACTTCGAGCTTGCGAAGAATCCGAAACACGAGCAGAGCGAGAACCGCGTGCAGCAGGATGGTCAACAGGTGATAAGGCAACGTCCAGCCGTCCCAAAGTTTGTATTCCAACCAGAAAACGGTGTGCAGGACGGGATAGTATTGCGGCGCGGCCGACGGCTCTGTCCATATTCTCGCCAAACCGTGCATCGATCGCAGTGCTGGCTCGGTAATATGGATTTCGTCGTCCCAGATCGGTTTTCCATTCCAGGCCGGTTCGTAGACCAGGGTGGTAACTACGACCAGAATCAACCCGAACAACCAATCGCGACGCGACATCAGTCAGGCGGTGGACCGGCAGCTGGCGTTGCGCTAGTCAGCGATCGGTTCCGCGAGTTTCTTTTTGCCCGCCGCGGATTCGAAAGCAAGTTTCCCGTCCTTGGCGGTGACCTGAACTGTGGCGCCAGGTTTGACGTTGCCGCGAAGAATTTCTTCCGCGAGCGGATCCTCGAGATAACGCTCGACCGCTCGTCGCATCGGGCGCGCGCCGTAATTCGGATCGTAACCCTTCTCGATGACGAAATCGTGAGCGGCCGTATCGAGAACGACCTCCACCTCTTTCGCCCGTAGACGCTCTTTCACTTTGGCAACTTCAAGATCGACAATCTGGAGCAGGTGCGACTTCTCGAGCGAGTGGAAGACGATGATTTCGTCGAGACGATTGAGAAACTCCGGTTTAAATACGCGCTTCGTTTCGTCGAGAATTTTTTCGCGCATCGATTCGTAATCGTGCCCCTCGCGCGGCGCGCCAAAGCCCATCGTCGTCTGCTTTTTCAGCAGCTCCGCGCCGACGTTTGACGTCATAATGATGATCGTGTTCCGGAAATCGATCTTCCGGCCTAGCGAATCGGTGATTTTGCCTTCTTCGAGAATTTGCAGGAGCAAATGCATCACGTCAGGATGCGCTTTCTCGATTTCGTCGAACAACACAACCGAATACGGTCTCCGCCGCACCGCTTCGGAAAGTTGGCCGCCTTCCTCGTAACCAACATAGCCCGGAGGCGAGCCGATTAACCGCGACGCCGTGAATTTTTCCATGTACTCCGACATGTCGATCTGAATCAGCGCGTCGCGATCGCCGAACATGAATTCGGCCAGTTTCTGGGCGAGAAATGTTTTCCCCACACCAGTCGGTCCAAGAAAAATAAACGAACCAATCGGACGGCGCGGGTCTTTGAGATCGGCGCGGCTGCGCCGCAATGCTTTTGAGATCGCGGTCACCGCTTCGTCCTGGCCGATGACTTTCCCTTTCAGCTCCTCCTCCATCTTAAGAAGCTTTTCGGTTTCGGCCTGCTCCATTCGTTGGAGCGGAACACCCGTCACCTTCGCAATGATGTGCATCATGTCGTCGCCGGTCACGAGCACTTCTCTTTCTTCGCGCTCCTGGCGCCACTTCTGCAAAATCGAATCCAGTTTTTCCTTAGTCTGCTTTTCCTTGTCGCGCAACGACGCAGCTTTCTCGAAATCTTGCGCTTTGATCGCCGCTTCTTTCTGCAATCGGATTTGTTCGATGTCTTTCTCGATCTCTTTGACGTCCGGCGGACGCGTCATTGCGTTAATGCGGGCGCGGGCGCCGGCTTCATCCATGACATCGATCGCTTTGTCCGGGAGAAAACGGCCGGTGATATAGCGCTCCGAAAATTTCACCGCGGTCTCAAGCGCTTCGTCGGTCAGCTTCGCTTTGTGGTGCGCTTCGTACTTGGGACGCAGTCCTTTCAAAATCTCGATCGCTTCATCGATCGTCGGCGCATCTACCTTCACGGTTTGGAACCGCCGTTCCAGCGCGGCGTCTTTCTCGATGTATTTGCGATACTCATTCATCGTGGTCGCGCCCACGCATTGCAATTCACCGCGGCTCAACGCCGGCTTGATGATGTTTGACGCGTCCATTGCGCCTTCCGCCGAACCGGCACCGACAATCGTATGTAGCTCGTCGATGAACAGAATTACGTTCTTGGACCGGCGAATCTCGTCCATGACCGCTTTGATTCGTTCCTCGAACTGACCGCGGTATTTTGTGCCCGCGACCATCAACGCGAGGTCGAGTGTGACTACGCGCTTGTCGCGCAACAACTCCGGGACATTGCCGCTCGCAATTTCCTGCGCCAAACCTTCGGCGATTGCTGTTTTGCCAACGCCCGCTTCGCCGATCAGCACCGGGTTATTTTTCGTGCGCCGGCAAAGAACCTGAATCACACGCTCGATTTCGTTGCGACGTCCGATGACCGGATCGAGCTCGCCTTTCTTGGCCAGCTCCGTGAGATCGCGGCCAAATGCACGCAGGGCCGGCGTTTTAACATCTTTCTTTGAAGTGGGCTCGCCGCCTTCCTCCGATTCCGAAGGAGTGAAGTTCGGATCGAGCTCCTTTAGAATTTCGTTGCGGGTTCGTTCGATATCGATCTCAAGACTCTTCAACACCCGCGCGGCCACGCCTTCGCCTTCGCGGAGAAGCCCAAGCAAAATATGCTCCGTGCCGACATAGGAATGATTGAGGGCCTTTGCCTCCTTGCCGGCGAGCGCCAAAACTTTTTTCACCCGCGGGGTGTAGGGAATATTGCCGACGATTTTCGTTTCTGGTCCCGAGCCAACTTGTTTCTCGACCTCCATCCGCACGGTTTCGAGATCGAGCCCCATTTTTTGGAGAACGTTGACCGCCACGCCCTGGCCGAGCTTGATCAAGCCGAGCAGGAGATGCTCGGTGCCGACGTAATTGTGATTGAACCGGTCGGCCTCTTTACGAGCTAGCTGGAGGACCTGTTGGGCGCGGGGAGTAAAATTGTTCATTATTCTGTCGGCTGCGGAGTCGAGCCATTGCCCGCTTCCTTTGCCAGCTTACTGATATCAGGTTTAGGAAGTACTTTCAAACGGGTCCGAATAATTTGGGCGCGAAGATGGTCGCGTTCTTCCGCACTGAGCTTCTGTTGCGAACCCCTCTGAAGGTGAGCTGGCTGGGTATCGATGAACAATTCATCGACAGGCAGGCGTTTATCTTCCGGAAACGCGCCGAGATCGACTCCAAGTTTGATGATCGACAACAGATTGAGCGCCTCTTTCGAGCTCATGGCATGCGCGAATGTAAGCACGCCGTATGCGCGACCAATCTGATCCCACAAAGTATTCGATTTTTTCTGGATCAGAACGTGGCGCGCGTCGTGTTCCTTTTGGATGATGGTCTCGATGACTTTGGTTAGCCGCGTAATAATCTCCTCTTCCTTTTCGCCAAGCGTAGTCTGATTGGAGATCTGGAACAGGTTGCCCATCGCCTCGGTCCCTTCGCCATAAAGACCACGCACCGCCAAACCGATTTTGCTGACGGCTTGCACGACCTGATTGATCAATTCGCTCAAGACCAAGCCGGGCAAATGCAACATCGCGGATGCGCGCATGCCGGTGCCGACGTTCGTCGGGCACGCAGTCAAATAACCGAGCCGCTGATCGTAAGCGAACTCGAGCTCGTTCTCCAACGCGGTGTCGATCTTGTCGAGAAGCTTGAACGCCTGCTTCAGTTGCAAGCCCGAGCGCATCGATTGCATCCGCAAATGATCTTCTTCGTTGATCATGATGCTCAGCGTTTGGCGACGATTCATGATTACCGCGCTGCCCGCGCTCTTGGCCGCATGCTCGCGGCTGATGAGATGACGCTCGACCAGAACCTGTTTTTCCAACGCGGACAGGTCTTGCAAAAATTCCGAAAACGAATCCTGCATCTCAGGAAGCTTTTCCACGCACGGCTTGATCATCTCGAGCACGGCAGTTCGCTCGGCCTTTTTGGCCCAGCCTGGAAACGCGCGGTTGCGCAGATTGCGAGCCAGTCGCACGCGGCTGCTGATGACGATTTGATGATGCGGTCCCTCACCACGGAGCCATTCCCCCGGGTTCGACATGACGTTCGCAAATTTCACGGCCGCTACCTCGTCGATTCGCCTTCGAGCTGCTTGATCTGGTCTCGCAGAGAGGCGGCCGTCTCGTAATTTTCCTCCGCCACCGCTTTTTGCAGACTTTCGTTCAGATTTCGCATCCGGTCGCTCAACTCAACCGCCTTGTTTGCCCGCTGCGGAACTTTGCCGACATGCGAAGTCCCTTTGTGCATCGCTTTCAATAACGCATTCAAAGCTTCGGTGAATGTCACATAACAAGTGCTGCATCCCAACCGCCCGGCTTTCTTGAAATCGGCCTGCGTGAAACCGCATACCGGACACTTCTGGGTCGTAGCTCCCTTTTCGATTTCTTCGGCCGCGCCGATTCCAAGGAGCAAGTCAGCCAACGCAAAACCAGTCGGGTCCTGCACGCCTTTTTCCTTCGAGCACGCGTCGCACAGATTCACCTTCTGCATCTTCCCCTCGATGATTTGAGTCAGGAAGACCGTTGCGTCATTGCATTTACAAACGTCGCACAACATTTCTACCAATTAGACCTCCTGCTGGCTTAAAACATTCAAGACCGGTTTTTGTCGAGCACCTTTCGCGCCGACGCGGATTTTCCGATGTCAATCTTACGTATAAATCGGCGTCCCGGTTTCTTTGGTCATCTCGCGGAAGCGGGCAATCATCCGCATCGTAATCGGTCCTGGTTTGCCAGTTCCAATTGGCCGGCCGTCGGACTTGACCAGAGCAATAATTTCCGCCGCCGTGCCGGTGAGAAACGCTTCATCCGCTACAAAAACATCGTGGCGCGTGATGTCCGCTTCGATCACTCGGATCCCCGTTTCGGCTGCAATTTCGAAAACGACCGAACGCGTGATTCCACGCAAAGCACCAGCTGTGATCGGCGGTGTGAAAATCTGGCCGCGCTTCACGATGAATACGTTGTCGGCTGTACACTCTGCGACGTTGCCTTCGTCGTTCAACATCAACGCCTCGTCCGCGTTCGCTTGATTGGCCTCGATTCGCGCCATCACGTTGTTCAAATAGTTGAGCGATTTCACCGCGGGGTTGAGCGCACTCGGGTTCGTCCGTCGCGTCGGTACAGTCACGACCGTCAAACCTTTCCGATACATTTCATCTGAATAAAGCGCGATCTGCGCGGTAATAATGATCACGCTCGGCTTTTTACATTGCTCCGGATTCAAGCCGAGATTGCCGACACCGCGGGTGACGATGAGCCGAATGTAACCGTCCCGCAGATCGTTTTGTCGAACTGTCTCGAGCAGCGCCTCGGTCATCGCGCGCTGCGACATCGGAATCTCCAAACAAATTGAGCGGGCCGAATCCCAGAGCCGGTCGAGATGTTCTTCCAATCGGAACACGCGACCATTGTAAAAGCGGATGCCCTCAAAAATTCCATCGCCGTAAAGCAGCCCATGGTCGAACACCGAAACCTTGGCGTCGCCTTCGGCATAAAATTTTCCGTCGATGTAGATCTGCGATTCCTTCACCGCCGTTTTCGTCGCGGTCGGTTTATCCACCGCTGGTTTTACCGCTTCACGCGATTTTGGTTTATCTAACACCGTCCCGCCGACACCAGATGTTTTCATAAGCGCTGGAAAAATCTCGTTGTTTCAACGCGCAATTCAAGCGGCAAAATGGCCGCTCGATTATCCCAAGCGACCATCCTTGATGTGCAATTCGCGATCGCCGCGGGTGGCTAGGCCGGTATCGTGCGTGACAATCAGCAAACTTTTTTTGCGTTCGCGCGCCAGATTTAGCAAAAGATCGACAATGGTCTCACCAGTGGCCGAATCGAGATTCCCGGTCGGCTCGTCGGCAAAAATAATATCGGGATCGTTGACCAACGCGCGCGCTATTGCCACGCGTTGCTGTTCGCCTCCGGAAAGTTCCGCTGGCAAGTGTTGCAGCCGATCCGCCAGACCAACCGCGGCCAGACTTTCTTCGGCGGCCTTTTGGCCAGAAGCGCGGCCGATCATTCCGGGAAGCGAAACATTTTCCAGCGCAGTCAATTCCGGCAACAAAAAGTACCCCTGGAAAACGAAGCCCATTTTCCTGTTGCGAACTCGCGCCTGCGACCCTGAGCTCCCGTTGTAAAGATTGCGGCCCTCAAATTCAACTGTGCCCGATTCCGGTCGCTCCAACCCAGCCAGCGTGTAAAGCAGAGTCGTTTTTCCGGCACCGGACGCACCGCATATGAAAATGATCTCGCCTTGCGCGACTTCGAGCGAAATACCGCGCAACACTTCAATCCGGCGCGAGCCCAGCCGGAAGGATTGAAACAAATCACGGGCGATCAGTTGAGGTTGCGACACGGGACAATTAGTCGGCCAACATCGACACGTTGCAAGATCGCCCTTCTGTTAACGGCCATTCACTGCCAGAGGGGCTTGCACCTGGGACAAAAAATCGCCGCGGAAATTTTCCGCGGCGATTCGCAGTCAAAATAAATCCGCCCGTCCGGCTCGGACTCGGTTACGCCATTCCGAGTGTTTCCAATGTCGGCTCATCAACCGCGCCTGTTGGTTCAATTCCCTGTGCCGTTTGGTATTCGGCCAAAGCCGCGCGCGTTTCCGGTCCGAGGATTCCGTCGATATCACCCTGATAATAACCTTGCTGTTGCAAAGCGGACTGGACGTTGGCGATCACCTGTCCCGGGTCTTCGGAAGGGCTCGACGCATAAACGGGTCCATCATAAACGTAGACGGAGTCAGGAGCATAACCCCATGCCGGGTACCAGTAATTGGAGTTCCAATAGTACCAGCCGCCGTAGATGAACACGATGTGGTGGTAATGCTGAGTCCACCACCACTGTGATTGCCAAAGCGGATGATAGTTCACGAACACTGCATACTTCGGACCTTTCCACTTGTAGGCGCCGGCGATCTTGTAATTCCCATTGAAGTTCACCGTCTTGTACTTGTTGATAACAATTTGTTTGTTGTTGGTCTGAAGGTTGAAGTGCTGCTTCTGGTACTTGAAGTTTTTGTTAACCGTCAGGTTTTTGTTAACTGTTAGGTTCTTGTTGACCGTCAGGTTCTTCGTCTTGTTGAACGAGGTGGTGTTGGCATTCGACGACAGATTTCCCTGTCCCTGCGACTTATGGAATTTGTTGCCGCCCTGGTTGAGGTTCCCCGCCGTCCCTGGTTGCTGAAAATTGTGGACGCCCGTGCCGGTGGTTTTTAACTTCTTGCC
>DASZJH010000030.1:0-51368 GCA_035948375.1 Chthoniobacterales bacterium | reverse complement strand
AGCGATCAGATGAAAGCAATCGCCAAGAAATATGCGGAGGTTAGCGGAATGCTTTTCTTTGGCCGCCAATTCAACTACCCGATCGCGCTTGAAGGCGCGCTCAAACTGAAAGAAATCACTTACCTTTTCGCAGAGGGGCACCCGAGTGCGGAACTCAAACACGGAATCATCGCCCTCATCCGGCCGGACTTGCCGTCGATCTTTATCGCGCCGGACGACGCAGTGTTTTCAAAGAACGTGAACAACATCGAGCAGGTGAAAGCGCGCAAGGGCCCAATCATCGGAATTACTTCCGGCAGTGGCGCGAAACAGTTGAAGGATCTGGCCGCGGACATCGTCGAGATTCCCAAAACTATCGATTGCCTCAGTCCGATTCTGACCGTCGTTCCGTTGCAGTTGCTCGCTTATCATATCGCGGTCGCGCTTGGCCGAGACGTCGATAAACCGCGCAACCTCGCCAAAAGCGTCACTGTCGAGTAATCGAACCGGAAGTTACTGTAGCGATGTTCGGGTTTGGCCTTGGGTTAGCGACACGTCGTTTCCGTCGATGATACCATTGGCGTTCACATCTTCCCGAAAATTCGTGCTGCCCACCGATTGCCGGGTCTGGCCTTGTACGGCGGAGACATCATTTCCATCGACGATGCGATTGGCGTTCACATCGCCCAGGAAGAGAACGGCTCGCTGCTAGATCCGAGATGCCCGTCTTGAATTGTTCCTTGATTACTGCCGGAATAGAGCTCGAGATAATTCGGCTGACTGGGATGTCGCACCGCATGCGAACCGTTGGTGTTGCCTTGCGGATCGGTGGATGCGTTGACAATGTTCGCACTAGACGCGGCCAGTGCATTGATGTTCGGCGCCGCTGAACTTCCAATGATGTCGCCAAAGGAGTGATTCTCTTCGATGACCACTACGACGTGATCGAAGGCTGGCGGCTGGGCTTGCGATTGGAGGCCACAACAAACTGCCGCGAAAAGAACCAACGAAAGATAAGAAATGTATTTCATGATCAGCGCACTCCATGAAAGCCGGAGTTGATGGCTTTGGTTTTGAGTTTTTGTTGATTCGGATTCCGCGCTGCAACTGGGCTGATCGCAGCCGGCAGACACGGTTTGCCAAACGGACCCATCGGAACGGTGAATGCCGGCGTCGAAATGTCCGGCGATGCCAAGTTCAAAACGTCCGCGAGATTATTCGCGGTTTGATCTCGAACCGTGAGCGGTGGCAATCCAAACCGCCATTCGATCATCTTCAAGATCGACGTGTGATCGAATTGTTCGTGCCCGATGAAATTGCGGCGCGCGTACGGCGAGATGACAACACATGGCACTCGAAACCCAAGTCGGCCATCGGTGTCGCCAGCCGCGGCACTAGCTGAGGGTATCGGCGCGAGCGGCGGCGGGACATGATCGAAAAAACCGCCCCACTCGTCGAAATTGATGATCAGAATGGTCTTCGACCAGTTCGGACTGCTCGTAATGGCGTTGTAGACTTGATTGAGAAACGCCTCACCGTCGCGGATGTCGGCGTGCGGGTGATCATCATTTGAGTCGTCAGTCGTCTCACCGGCAAAGCCAGGATCGACATACGCGACGTTTGGGAGCGTGCCAGCCTGCGCGTCCGCGAGAAATTGCGCAAATGGTTTTGAAATATTCGCGTATTTCGTCCCCCAGAGCGCGAGGAACGGCAGATCGTTAAAATAGTAGCGACCCGAAAAACCGCCGGCCTGCAACCGATCCCAAATCGTCGGCAACGTCGATGTCGCGGTGGTATTTGTCAGACGATCAGTTTGGGCGGCGTGCATGTAGAACCGGTTCGGATAGGTCTCGGCCATGATCCCGCAGAAATAATTGTCCAGAACGGTGAACGCCGGCCCAGCCGAGCCGAGGAATGGCAGATCGCTTTGTCGGTAATACCCGATCGCGAAGACGTCGTTCGCCTGATTCGGCAGACCGTTACTCGGGTCCGAATCCGAACCGGCGAACAGAAATCCGTCGCACGCGCCATTGTGATACTGCACGCGTCCGTCAGTGTAGGAATGCCCCGGATCTAGAAATCCGCAGCCTTGGTAATCCGGCGGCAGCGAATGCGTCGGGTGTGAAACGCCGGCGCTGTCTCTATATGTAAGTCCAGCTTGTTTCCCGTTCGATCCCGGCAACCAGCCGAAAAAGTGGTCGAACGACCGGTTCTCCATCATCACCACTACGACGTGCTCGAAACCCGCCGCGTCCGGCGATGGAAGCGTTTGGCCTAAAGCAAACCGCGGCAAGATCGACAGCGCGGCAGTAGCGAGAGCGGTGCCGCAGATCAAACGACAATGAAATCGACGGAAGTATTGTTGCTTCACGCCACACTAATCGAATCTCACTGTGACGTTTATGTGACAGGTGCGTTACAGTTTGGAAGACTTTGCCGCGCTAACTTCGTTGACACGTGTAAGGCTGATTCTGTACGATCTGGTCTCGCGGAAATCGCCGCCTCCCCCGTGCAACAGAACGAAGATTACGTGCTCAAAGTCCTGCAGAATGTCGGACTCGTTTCGCGCAAACAAATCGACGCCGCGCGTAAACGTCTCAATGGGCAAAACACTGTCGTCGATTTCTTGATCAAGGACGGAGTGGTCAGCGAATCGGACATCTCGCGTTCGCTTGCCGCCCAGGCACACATGGACTGGATCGATCTGTCGGCCATGGTGATTCCGCCCGAGATCATTAAACAAATCCGCGCCGACGACGCGCGCCGCTTCAAGGTAATCCCAGTCGCGTTTGGGGAACCTGGACTCGTCGTGGCAGTAAGCGATCCGCTCGACATCGACACGATCGACAGCCTCGGCTTTTTGCTTCAGCGCGAGCTCGAGCTGGTTTGCTCGAGTCCGGATAAAATCCGCGAAGCGCTCGTCAAGTATTACGGCACCGCTGACGAAGCGGCCGACATTCTCCGGGAAAAAATCGGCGAAGATGTCGATCTTGGCCTGGAAATCGGAGACGGCGCCGCGATCGCAGAAGCCGATGAAGCCGACGCACCGATCATTCGCCTGGTGTCGATGTTGATCATCGAAGCGCATCGCGCTGGCGCGAGCGATATTCACCTCGAGCCGCTCGACAAAAAATTTCGGGTCCGGTTCCGGATCGACGGTGTGTTGCAGGAGATGCAGTCGCCTCCGAAGCGATTGCAATCGGCCATCGTCAGTCGCCTGAAAATCATGACCGGCTCGATGAGTATCGCGGAAAAACGTTTGCCGCAGGACGGCCGAATTCAGGTGAAAATCAAGAAGAAGCCGATCGACCTGCGCGTCTCAACCATTCCAACCAATCACGGGGAAAGCATCGTTCTTCGCGTGCTCGACAAATCGAGTCTCATGCTCGGCCTGCCCGAGCTCGGTCTTTTCAGCGACGACCAGGAAACATTCGAGCGTCTGATTCAACTTCCCGACGGAATTCTGCTCGTAACCGGCCCGACCGGTTCCGGAAAAACGAGCACGCTTTACGCCTGTTTGAATTACGTCAACAAACCGGATCGCAAGATCATTACCGTCGAGGAACCGATCGAATATCAGATGACCGGCATAAATCAGGTCCAGGTGAATCCGGAAATCGGCATGACTTTTCCGGCGGCGTTGCGCTCAATTCTGCGCCAGGCGCCAAACATCATCATGATCGGCGAGATTCGCGATCTCGAAACCGCCAGCATCGCGACCAATGCATCGCTCACCGGCCATTTGGTTTTCAGCACGCTGCACACCAACGACGCGCCGTCCGCGGTGGCGCGGTTGATCGACATCGGCGTTCAGCCGTTTCTCGTCGCTTCTTCATTGCGCGCGGTCATAGCCCAGCGACTCGTTCGCCGGATTTGCCAGAACTGCAAACAGCCGGCCGAATTGAGCGAAAGTGAATTGCGCGCGTTGCGAATCGAGCCGGGACAGCTGCGGGATGCAAAAGTGATGCACGGGAAAGGTTGCGAACAGTGCCGCGACACCGGCTACAAAGGTCGGATGGGCATCTTCGAAATCTTTGTACTCGACGATGAAGTGCGTCACATGATCAACAGACGCAGCGCGACGCTTTCGCTGCGACAACGCGCTCGCGAACTCGGTATGCGCACGTTGCGTGAAGATGGGATCCGCAAGGTTCTCGCCGGGCAAATCCCCGCCGAAGAAGTGATTTCAATCACGATTGGAGACGTGAGCTGATCCATGAACGACAAACAAGTGGCCGAGCTTTTCGTCGAGCACCGCGTCCTCCAGCCGTCGCAAGCCGAAGACGTTTTGAACGAGGCGAACTTGAACGGCAAGAGCATCGTCCAGGCGATGGTCGACGGCGGTTTTGTCGACGAGAACGGTTTCTACCGGACAATCGCCGAAGCGCTCGGCGCTGAATATGTCGATCTAACCGACGTCGAAATTCCGGCGGCGATTTTGAGATTGATTCCAAGCGGACTCGCGCGGCTGCACCGCGCACTTCCAATTGGGTTGAGCGGAAATACTCTCCGTGTCGCTCTGGCCGATCCGCTCGATCCGCACGCCGCCGAGGATCTGCGCTTCGCGCTCGGCAAAGATGTCGATGTTGTCGTCGCGCCGACCGACCAAATCGAGGAACGGATCAAGGAACATTATGGCGCCGACATTGCGAGCATGGACGAAGTGCTCAAACAGCTCGGCGAAGCCGGCGAAATGTTGCAGATTCGCGGCGACGCAATCGCCGCAGCTGTCGAAGCTGAGGCCAACGCGACGCCGATCATTCGTTTCGTCGATTTGATTTTGTACCAAGCGATCCAGGACCGTGCGAGCGACATTCATTTCGAGCCGTTCGAGAACGAATTCAAGATCCGTTATCGAGTGGACGGCGCGCTTTACGAAATGTCGCCCCCGCCGCGTCATCTCGCATTGCCAGTGATCTCGCGCGTGAAAGTGATGGCGAATATGAACATCGCCGAACGCCGATTGCCGCAGGACGGCCGGATCCAAAAAAATATCGCCGGACGTCATGTCGATCTTCGTGTCTCAACTTTGCCTACGCAATTTGGCGAGAGCGTCGTTCTGCGCGTTCTCGATCGCTCGACCGTGAATCTCGATCTCGAGATGCTCGGCATACCCGATTACATTCACAATTACCTGATCGAGCTGATCAATCGCCCGAACGGGATTTTCATCGCCACCGGCCCGACTGGTTCCGGAAAAACGACCACGTTGTATTCCTGTCTGCGCAAGATCAACACGATCGATTCCAAGTTGCTGACCGCGGAAGAGCCAGTCGAGTACGATCTCGAAGGAATCATTCAAGTGCCGGTAAACGACGCGATCGGTCTTACCTTCGCTCGAGTGTTACGCGCGTTTCTGCGCCAGGACCCGGAACGAATCATGATCGGCGAGACGCGCGACTTGGAGACGGCGCAAATCGCAATCCAAGCGTCGCTCACCGGCCATCTCGTCTTCACCACGCTGCACACCAACGACGCTCCCGGCGCCGTCACGCGTTTGATCGACATGGGCCTCGAGCCGTTCCTGATCTCGGCAACGCTCGAAGCCGTGCTCGGTCAACGTTTGCTTCGTAGCATTTGTCCCAACTGCTGCGCGGCCTACAAGCCGAACGACTCGCTCCTTGCTCAACTTGAATTGTCGAAACGCGACATCGGCGACCGCCAATTCTTCTACGGTAAAGGGTGCGATGCCTGCAACGACACCGGATACAAAGGCCGCAGAGGAATTTATGAGCTGATGAAAATCACGGATCCGTTGCGTGAGCTGATCAACGAGCGCGCGCCGACCGTCGTCTTGAGACAGAAAGCGATCGAGCTTGGAATGGTGACATTGCGACAGGATGGACTGCGCAGTACTTTCGCCGGCGACACGACGATTGAGGAAGTATTGAAATACACCTGAGCGATTTTCTAAAATCGACATCGTCATGCCTCGATTTACTTACTTAGCGCTCGATTCACGGGGACAGGAATCGACCGGCCTTGTCGAAGCCGCTTCGACTAACGAAGCGATCGGCCAGTTGCGGCAGGCCGGATTCTTTCCAACCAACGTTTACGAGGTAGGAAAAGGCGGCGCGACCATCCCCAAAACGGTGAAACGCGCGGCCAAAGCAACGCCGCGGACCGCCAAGCCACGGGCAAAGGGCAAGGGCATCGTCCTTTTTCGGCGCAAAAGAGTTAAGCCGAAGATTTTGATGATTTTCACGCGACAGCTCGCCACGTTGATCGATTCCGGCCTGCCGCTTTTGCGCGGCCTCAACGTTCTTGCCAAACAAGAACGCGACCCGGTCTTGAAGAACACGATCGAGAAACTCGCCGATTCGGTGCAGGGCGGCAGCACGTTCTCGGAAAGTCTCGCTCAGTATCCGCTCATCTATAACGATCTTTACGTCAATATGGTCAAAGCCGGCGAAGTCGGCGGCGTGCTTGAGCTTGTTCTGACGCGTCTCGCAGAGTTCCAGGAAAAAGCGGCCAAGATCAAAAACAAGGTCGCCGCCGCCATGGTCTATCCCATCATTGTGATGACGATGGCCATCGCCATCATGGGATTTTTGCTGGTCTTCATCGTTCCGAAGTTCGAGGCGATCTTTCACGATATGCTGGGCGACCGGCCGCTGCCGGGAATCACGACTTTCGTCATCAACATCAGCCGCTTCGTCCAAACTCACTGGATGGTCATCATTGCGATCATTTTCGCATCGATCGCCGGTTACAAGTTTGCCAACCGTACCGCGCGCGGAAGATTGACAATCGACCGGGTGAAACTGCGGTTCCCGCTTTTCGGCGACGTGATCCGAAAAACCGCAATCTCGCGTTTCTCCCGTACGCTCGGAACGCTCGTCACCAGCGGTGTTTCGATTTTGCAGGCGCTCAATATTACTCGCGAAACCGCCGGTAACATCGTGATCGCGCGCGCGATCGCGCAAGTCCACGAGGCCGTGAAAGAAGGCGAATCAATCGTGCAACCGCTCGAGGCCAGTGGCGCGTTTCCGCCGATGGTCGTCAGCATGATCGACGTTGGCGAGGAAACCGGCCAATTGCCTGAGATGCTTTTGAAAGTCGCCGACGTTTACGATGACGAAGTCGATACGTCGGTCGCGGCCATGACCGCGGCGCTCGAACCGATCATGATTGTTTTTCTCGCAGCCGTGGTCGGAACAATCGTGATCGCGCTGTTCCTGCCGTTGATCAGCATCATTCAAGGTTTGCAGCAGCAAACCTGATTCGGCGCGACTGAGATGATGTCGTTGTTGCGAAAGAGCGCCTTCACAATCATCGAGCTTCTTGTCGTCATTGCACTCATAATCATTCTGGCCGGCTTGATTCTAAGCACTGTCGGCTACGTCCAGAACAAAGGCGCTCGTTCCCGCGCCGAAACCGAAATCGCTGCAATCTCCGCGGCGCTCGAAAACTACAAAGCCGACAACGGAATTTATCCGCGCGATCCGACCGCAACTGACACGCTCGACCCCGCGGGATCGATTAACTTAACGAATTATGCGGCCTCGAGTCTTTTCCTGTATGAGCAGCTAACGGGCGACGCGAACGCGGATCGACAGATTACCGGGAGCGAAACGGGAAAGAAGTATTTCGCGTTCAAAGCAAACCAGCTCAGCCCGAGCGATCAAAATCACGCCGTGACCGCTATTCGCGACCCATTCGGGAATAGCTACGGCTATTCAACGATCAAGACAGCGAACCCGAGCGGAACAGCTGGTTACAATCCAACATTTGATCTTTGGAGCACTGCTGGCGCAACAAGCGGCGCGGCAAATCAAACGCAGTGGATCAAGAACTGGTAACACGAAAATCTACTGCGGATTGGTGTTGATCGTGACTTCGACGCGGCGGTTGGGACTTTCGCGCTGAATCTCGGCGTCGAATTCCGGTTGCGACGCAGTCGGTGGTACAAATCGCGGGGGAACCACAAACTTTGACGGTCCTCGTCCGCGCGCTTCAATTTGAGACGGCGGAATGCCCAGCGCCTGCACCAGATACATTTTCATGTTATCGGCGCGCCGCTGGCTTAGATCGAAATTGTAGGCCTCCGTGCCGATGGAGTCGGTGTAGCCTTCAATTGTGAACGTCGCCTTCGGATTTCGTTTCAAAAGATCGACAAGCTTTCGCATAATGTCGCCCGGTTGCAGCTCCGCGCTGTCGAACGAGAACAGCTGATCTTCTGGCATCCGGATCTTCGTTCCCGATCCGAGCGGTCCTTTTTGCGCGAGCAATTGATCCAGATCACTGAATCCGGGGGCGCCCTTTTTGTTCGGGCCGCCGCTGTCACCGGGAAGTTTACTGGTGAAAGTGTTCGGCCGCTTGATGATTGTGCTCGTGGCCAATTCAGTACCGCTCAACGCCGGCTGCGGCCGACCGGAAACGGAGGTGTCGTTCAACGACGACTGCTCATGCGTCGCATTCGGATTTGTGGAAAGCGTTTGCGCCGCGCTCCGCTCGATCTCGCTCATCACCGAGGTTACGTCCGCTGGGTCCACTTTCGGTTTTTCGGGAAGGGCGTTGCTGATGTCGTCCGGCATTTGAGTGGTCGCCTGAATTTCCTGCAACAATTTGTCGAACGATTTTTTCTCGTCGGGCTGCTCTTGTTTTGTGTCGTCCGGATTCGGTTTCGCGGCGGGATTCGTTTGATCGCCGCTGACTTTGTCGAGCTGGCTCAGATCGACTGGCTTGACCCTGAACGTCATCGGCGGCTGGGTGTCGGCAAACACAGTTTCGACCGAGGCGACCCGCGTCCGATAAAACCAAATGCAAAGCGTGACGTGGAGACAAAGCGAAATGATTAGGCCGAACCAGATCCAGCTTCGCTCCGGGCTGCCGGTCAACAGTGCCTCGTGCTCGATCTCGTCGATCTCGTCGAAATCCGAAAGTCTGGCCGCGCTTCTCATTGCTTAGTTAAACACCGTCACCGCGAATTGGTTGTCAATCGTCGGAGCGCTTAGACAACGGCGCGGGGCCCCGTGTTCGTTCAATGAAGGCGCGTGCCGCCTTGCGAATTTCCTCGGCCACCCGCGCTTCCGGCGAAACGAATTTCGGCGTGAACCAGGGAAAAAGGCCGATCAAATCGTGCGTGACCAGGATTTGACCGTCGCAATGTTCGCCCGAGCCGATGCCAATGGTTGGAATGCCGATCGCGTTTGTGATTTGCTTCGAGGTCTCCGCGACAACAATCTCAAGCACAACCGAGAACGCGCCGGCTTTCTCCACTGCCCGCGCGTCCGCGATCAATGCCTCGGCTTCCGATTGAGTCTTGCCTTTCACTTTGTAGCCTCCCTGCTCGCGGACGTGCTGCGGCAACATTCCGATGTGCCCCATGAATGGAATTCCCGCGCGCGTGATCGCTTCGATATGCGCGAAGTGACTTACGCCACCTTCCAGCTTCACTGCTCGCGCACCGGCATCGACAAACTTTTTCGCTGTCGCCACTGCTTGTTCCGGTGTGTTGAAGGTGTGAATCGGCATATCGCCGACCAGTAACGCGTTTTTCACGCCACGCGCCGCCGCTCGCGTGTGATGCAACATTTCCTCGAGCGTGACCTCGGTCGTGTCTTCGTACCCGAGCACAACCATGCCCACCGAGTCGCCAACCAGAATGATGTCGATTCCGCTCTCGTCCAGAAGTCGCGCGGTCGGATAATCGTAAGCCGTCAGCGCGGTGATCTTCTCCCCACGCTTTTTAATGTCCCTATATTTTCCTACCAGGTCCGCCATCACCATTTCTCCGCGAAGTGGATTACCTTAGTCGAATCTTGAATCTGCGCGAGTAACTCTCGAACGCTCTTGGTTTGGTTGGGCAAAACCAACTCCGGTCGAATGTCAGCTAGCGGTTGAAGAACGAACCTTCGCAAATGCATCCGGGGATGCGGCAACTGCAAACGCTCGTTCTGGACGTTCAATTCGTCGGCGTAAAGAAAATCGATGTCGATCTTGCGTGACACGTTGCGCGCGTGGTCACGGTCGCGGCCGAGCGATTCTTCCACGCGAATCAATTCCTCGAGCAGCTCGGTAGAATCGCCATCGTATTCGATTTCCAAAACGGCGTTGAGAAATTTTCCCGCCCGTGGTTCGCAACCGACCGCTTCCGTTTCATAGACCGGTGACATACGAAGCGCCTTGCCCCCAACAAGGTCGACAATTCCCTTTCGCGCCGCGCTCAAATTCGCCAATCGATCGCCCAGATTCGAACCGAGCGCGATGCCAACCCTCATTTGGCAATTCCGAGCACACCCTGCATCGAATAAAGACCGGCCGGTTTCCCGACGATCCATTCCGCCGCGCGCAACGCGCCCCTTGCGAAAATTTCGCGACTTTCAGCGCGATGCGTCAGTTCAAGCCGCTCGCTAGGTCCGACAAATGTCACCGTGTGCTCGCCCACGACATCCCCTTCGCGAATTGATTGAATCGGCACGTCCGATTTGCCGGCTTCCTTCAAAATCTCGCCAAGCGCTTTGGCCGTTCCGCTGGGCGCGTCCTTCTTCTGGGTATGATGCGTCTCGACAATTTCCGGTTTGAATTCCGAACCGAGGATTTCTGCAGCTCGTCGTGTAAGCGCGAAAAGCGTGTTGACTCCGACACTGAAGTTCGAGGCGAAAACGATGGGGACAGACTTGGCCGTCTTTTCGATCACGTTGCGCTGTTCTGGAGAATGCCCGGTTGTTCCGATAACGAGTGCTTTCCGATTTTGCGAAGCAGCGCGACAAATTTCGTCGGTCGCGTTGGCATTACTGAAATCGATCGCGACGTCGCAGTCCTTCACCGCCGCATCGATCGCGTCGCCGATATCGGATTGGGCGACGATGTCGATCTTTGAATCGTTCTTGGCCAGATCGACAATCGTCCGGCCCATTCGACCGCGCGCACCAATCAGCGCCACGCGCACCGGCTTTTTCATTTCGCTTTCTCGAATTCTTCGAGAGTCTTGCGCAGACGGGCCTGATTTGCCTCCGTCATCTCGCACAGCGGCAAACGAACTTCGAACGACATGGCGCCGCGCCAGGCGAGTGCAGTCTTTGCCGGAATCGGATTCGGTTCGATGAACAAATCTTTGAAGATCGGTCCCATTTTTCGATGCAGATTTTCCGCCGACTTGAAGTCGCCTGATTCGCAGGCGCGAACAAGCGCGCAGAGTTCCGATGGAAATAAATTCGAAGCCACGCTCACCACTCCCGCGGCACCAACCGACATGAATGGCAGCGTCAACCCATCGTCGCCGCTCAGGATTGTGAATTGATTCGGCAAGCGTCGCCGCAGTTCGGCAACACGCTCAACGCTGCCGCTCGCTTCCTTGATCGAAACAATGTTGCGACAACTTTGTGCCAGCCGAACCACCGTGTCCGGTCCAATATCGATCCCGCAACGGCCGGGAATGTTGTAGAGCATGATCGGCAATTTCGTCGCCTCAGCGATCGCTTTGAAATGACGAAACAATCCTTCCTGACTCGGCTTGTTGTAATAAGGCGCAACCAGCAAGGCTCCATCGGCACCGGCTTTCTCGGCAAACTTCGTCGCCTCAATTGAATCCCGTGTGGAATTGGTTCCGGCGCCGGCGATGACCTGGCACCGGCCTTTCGCGATCTTGATTGTGCGTTCGATGATCTCGTGTTTCTCATCGTGGGTCAGCGTCGGCGACTCGCCTGTAGTGCCAACTGCGACCAGTCCGGTAATTCCGGCGGCGATCTGCGACTCAATTAATTTTTCGAACGCGGCAAAATCGACACCGCCAGTGCGAAACGGCGTAACCAGCGCTGTGAAAGTGCCGCGAAACATTGATTAAATCTCGATCGTGCCTTCAAACGCAAACTCAGCTGGACCGGTGAGCGTCACGTTCGTGAACTTGTCCCCCGCTCTTTTGAAATCGACGCTAAGCTCGCTGCCGCTTCGAACCGTGACGCTGATTGGGCCATCAACTTTTTCAGTGGCGGCGAAAACGAGCGCGCTTGCGACTACTCCGGTTCCGCACGCGAGCGTTTCGTCCTCCACGCCGCGCTCGTAGGTGCGCACGAGAATTTCTCTCGGACCACGCTTTTCAATAAAGTTCACATTTGCGCCAGCTGGAGCAAATTTCTGGTGGCGTCGAAGCGCCCGCCCACGCTCATAAACATGAACGACGTCCACGCGCGCGACGGGAATGACCACGTGCGGCACGCCGGAGTTGATGTAATGAACCTTGGTGTCTTCGCCTTCCACTTCGAGCCCGACATTGAGCTGCAAGTCCTTCGGCTCGCTCATTTGCAGCGTCACCAACTCGCCGTGCAATTCACCACGAATCAGGCCCGCCGGTGTTTGAAACGAGATTTTCGTCGGCGCATTGGCGATTTTGTTTGCGAACCGCGCGAAACAACGCGCCCCGTTACCGCACATTTCCGCTTCGCCACCGTCGCGATTGTAATAACGCATTCGGAAATCGGCCCCGTTCGAACCTTTCTCGAGCAACAGAATCCCGTCCGCCCCCACTCCACTATGCCGATCGCAAATGCGCACGATCTGCTCGGGCCGCAGACGCACGTCGCCTGCGCGATTATCGATCATCACGAAATCGTTGCCTGCGCCGTTCATCTTGGTGAAGCGCAACATACTGAAATTGTAGGGGTGGCTGTCCTCAGCCGCAAGCAACCTGACATTGCTCTATCCACAATTTGCCGTTTATTCCCCGGCTATGCGTCGACTGGTTACGCTGCTTTTCATTTGGACCGTCGCGCAAGGCATGAGCGCCGCGACCTACAATTCGCTCATCCTCGAGCAAATGGAAAAGATGCCCAGTGGCGGGAAATACTCCGTTTCCCACTTCGCCAAGATCAAACTGCAATCCGCCGCGCATTTTGAATCCGGTAAATTTTTTGTAATCCCGACCAAGCCCTATGTGAGTTTTTGCTCGGGCGCGACCTACCTGGTTTTCATTAAAGCGATCGAGGAGTTGCGCGATCGCGGTCAGTTACAGCTCGACTTTTCGACATTAAACCAGCTCATCATTCGCGATCAGCGCGACGGCGAAGGAGTGTGGGGACGCTGGAATGCGAACGGTCCGGGAACCGCGCGCTTATTTCACGAGCTCGGGCTCGGACGGAACTTCACCGACTTCGGCCAGGCGCAGCCCGGCGACTTTATGAAGATTTTCTGGACCAACAACGTTGGCAGCCGCGAAAGCGGACATTCGGTGATTTTTCTCGGTACAACGCAGCATCCTGACGGCGAGTACGTGCGTTATTGGTCGAGTAACATTGGAATGGGCTACGGCGAAAAAGAAGTTCCCCGGAAGAAAGTCGCCTATGCCATTTTTTCGCGACTCGAAGCCCCCGCGAATCTGACACGCATTCACGACGTTCCCACGGTTGATGCTTATCTCGCTTCGCTTCTGCGCAAGAAATCGAATTTTGCCGAAGCGCGACAGAAGTGCGGAATTTAGTGAACGGCTTCCGCTAAATTCTTCGCAAACGCGCTGACTTTCTCGACCATCTCGGGTTTGTCGCCGTGTTTTGCGATAAGATCGACAATCGCGCTGCCAACGACGACTGCTTCGGTGTGCTGCGCCACTTCGCGCGCCTGTGTCGCATTTGAGATTCCAAAGCCGACCGCAATTGGCAGATCAGAAAATTTTCTGAGCTCAGCGATTTTTGCCGGCAACGAACTCGCGATTGAATCCTGCGCGCCGGTCACGCCCTCCCGGGAAACGTAGTAAAGGAATCCCTTCGCGCTTTTCGCGATCTTCTGAATTCGATCGTTTGGCGTCGTCGGCGCGATCAGGCGAATGTGCAAAACGTTGCTGCTTCCAAAACCGCCAGCGGCAGCCTCGCTGCCATCTTCTTCGGGCGGAAGGTCGAGAATTAACAATCCGTCCACGCCTGCTTCTTCTGCGTCGCGATGGAATTTGCCGGCGCCGAATTGGAAAATCGGATTGAGATAACTGTAAAGCACGATTGGGATCTGCGATTTGCCGCGGATCTCACCCACACAATCAAGAACGCCCCGAATCGTCGTGCCGGACGCGAGCGCGCGTTGAGCCGCCAGTTGATTCACGATTCCGTCCGCCAGCGGATCGGAGAACGGCAAACCGAGCTCGAGTAGATCGGCGCCGGCGTTTTCCAAAGCGAGAGCAAGGTCGACGGTGCGTTTTAGATTCGGATCGCCGGCGCAAATGTAGGGAATGAAGCCCTTGCGCCTTTCCCTCCGCAGACGGGCAAAGCAGTCGTCGATCCGATTGTGCATCAAGCGGGATGATCTGATAGATTTAGGCGGGAGTCGAATGGACGAAAGGACGCTGACGATCAACGAGATTTACGAATCGATTCAGGGCGAAAGCACCTGGGCGGGCGAGCGATGCGTTTTCGTGCGACTGACCTTCTGCGATCTACGCTGCAACTATTGCGACACCGAATACGCCTTTTACGAAGGCAACAAAACCTCGCTCAAAGAAATTGCCGATCGCGTCGAAGGCTTTAAGTGCCCGCTCGTTGAAATCACAGGCGGCGAACCATTGCTGCAAAAGAGCGTGCAGCCTTTGATGTCGATGTTATGCGATGCCGGGCACACGGTTCTGCTCGAGACCAGCGGTGCGCACGACATTTCCAAAGTCGACTCACGCGTCCACCGGATCATGGACTTGAAAACGCCCGGCAGCGGTGAGGTTGAAAAAAATCTTTGGTCGAACATCGAGCACCTAACGAAGCGCGACGAGATGAAATTCGTGATGGGCTCGCGCGAAGATTACGAATGGTCTCGCGATAGAGTCCAGAAGTTCGATTTAACGAAACGTTGCCGTGCCGTCTTATTCTCGCCGATCTTCGGCCGAATCGATCCACGCCAGATCGTGGAATGGATCCTGGCCGACAAACTCGACGTCCGTTTCCAGCTCCAGATGCACAAGTTTATCTGGACGCCGACTCAGCGCGGAGTCTAGAAATGACTCGAGAGTCGAAACTTTGGATTGTGATTTCGCGGCCGGACCGGCTGCCGAATGCGCTGGTGGCGGCGGACGCGCTCCGTGATCGATTTCCGGCCGGAATCCATTTGCTCCGCGAAGAATCAAAGTGGTGGGAGAACGCGAACTGGCGCGAGTTCGTCCGCGACTTTGCTGAAGTGCACGCCTTTCCGAAAGTCAAAACTTGCCGCGGCTTGAAAGATCTGCCGCGGCTTTATCGCGAAAATGTGGATCGCCAACGCGGCGTCGGGGCGTTGCCGATCGACGCTGACAACGACGTGCTGCTTTGTGTCGCGGGTTTGCTCGGCCTTGGAAACGCCGCACTGTCTGCGCACCCGGACGTTTACAAGATTTTGTGCGTGTCCCAAAAAGCCTACGGCGAATTGACCCGACACGGCGACCGCGCGCGATATCGGTTCACGACTTCGGGTTGGCTGCAAAATCGATTCGTCGAGCCAATGGCCGGTGTGGAGCGGACAATCCATTACAAGCCGCGAATCAATCCTGGTGGCGACGGCGTGCGTTTGCGGCGTTTGCAAAAAGATCCGGAAGAAATTTTCGATGTGATCATTTTCATGAGTAACAGCGGCGGCGAATTGCCGGCGCGCGGAGAACACCCTATCATCCCTTCACGATTTCCAAGCATTAGTGAGCTGAGCGACTTCGGCGCGCAACTGAACGGCGGCAAAGATCGACAATCACGTGTGATTTTCTTCGGAACGCCATTTCTACTAGTAAGGAATCTCGACCCAGCAGTTTACACTGAGTACTTGAATCGTTGTCTCGATTACATCCGGCGAAATTATCCAGGGCGGGAGTTGATTTATCGGCCGCACCCGTTCGAGAAAGGCGAGGCGAGCAAGATCAACCTTTGTAGTTTTCGAGTGGAAGACGATCGCGAAGTCGCGGACTTATATTTCCTACGGCACTTCGCCGACATCAAAGCGGTTTATTCCGTTTCATCGACCGTTTCAAGGACGGCGCTGAACAACGGTCTTAATTCCTACGCGCTCTGGCGTTGCTTTCCATTTTCGGAGACACAAACAAAGTTTTTCCGAAGGGTTATGGGCGATGTCCCGCCCGAGTTTGAGATCAGCGACCTGACGAAACCCCCGATCCCCTATCAAGATCGACAATCAACAAATCTCGAACAAAACAACTTCTCAAGCGCGCTCAATCGCGCGGTTGAACTGAAAACGAGAGTCGACGCGATGATCTAATGCTTGGGCAGACAGAATGAACAGAATACCCTTCTGAAATCATTCAGTGAATTTTGTTAATTCTGTCAAAGAAGTCTTCGAACAGCGAATCGTAAATCTTGCCGCGCTCGGGGTGATATTGGACCCCGAGGGCGAACGGATAATCCCGAAGCCGGATCTGCTCGATGATGTCGTCCTTGGCACACCACGACTCGACTTCGAGACCTTTGCCAGGCGAATCCACTGCCTGATGGTGCGAACTGTTTACCTTCTCGAACCGATGGGTCGCTTTTGAATCGGAGCGCAACTGCTGAATATCGTGATCTTTCTGCTCCGGCAGCTTGTGGCCGGGAATATCGAGCTTCAATGTGCCGCCGAGCGCGACGTTGAGAACCTGCATGCCCTTGCAGATCGCGAGAATCGGGAGACCGCGGGTCAGCGCCTGATCGACGCCTGCAAATTCCCAGCGATCCCGCGCAGCATCGACATCGTTCTCGAGAACGCTCGGATCGGGAATTGGTTGCTTCAAAAATTCCGGCGCGATATCGGAACCGCCGGTCAACAGAACACCGTCGACGTCCTTGATTGAAACTTCACCCTTCAGGGCGTTACAAATTTCGATCTCGGGATGCTTTGCGAAGAATGGCGCAAACCACTTTTCGTCTTTCTGGCGGAGCCAGGTGGCAAGTTTGGGCATCGCGCGAATCTGCGTTGTAGAGATGCTTGTGCCAAGCACCTGTTTGAAGATTCGGTGCTTGAGAACAAGCACCGCTCCAATTTACAAGCCCATCAGTTCGCGGACATATTTCACCGGCGGACTGCCGTAGGAAATCACCTGGTCGTTGTATTTCTTGAGATCGAAATCTTTGCCCGACTTTTTCTTTGCCGCTTCGCGCAGATCGAGATGCTCGCTCACGCCGACAAAGTACGTGGACAACTGCGCGGACGTCAGCCGCGCACGTTTCCACTTGAGCGTAGCCTCGCCCTGTTCCTGAAAGGTTTCTTTGGTCATCAAGTCCATCGCCTGCTGCTCGGTCATGTTCCCGGCATGAATACTCTGATCGAGAATCGCGTTGGCGATCGCGCGCAATCGCATTTTCAACTGCTGCATTTTCACTTCCGGGCCGCCGTACCCTTGCTCAGCCATCATTTGCTCAGTGTAAACGGCCCAACCTTCGACGAACGTGCCGCTCTCGAAGATCGCGCGGACCAAGGTTGGCGCTTTGAACTCGTTGGAGTGCGCGAGCTGCAAATAATGACCCGGCATCGCTTCGTGCACGGTCAGATCGCGCAGGAAATAATTGTTGTTCTCGCGAAAGAACGACTCCTTTTTCTCCTTCGGCCAATCCTTCGGAGTCGGCGAGATCGCGAAAAAGGTCTTCCCGTTCTTCTCCAGCGGCCCCGATGAATCGCAGTAAGCAATGGCGACGCCGCGCTTGAATTCCGGCATGGCCACGACGTCAAGCGGGATGCCGGGCAGCGTCACGAGCTTATGTTGTTTGACGAAGTCCGTGGCTTCTTTCACGACTTTCTGGGCGTAGCCAACGACGGTGTTGTCGTCCTGGTGTTGCTCAGCCAGTTTGTTTAGAACCGCGGCTGTGACTTTGTACTTATCAGCCAACGTTTTGCCGTCCGCTTTTGGAAAATATTTTTTGTAGAGCGGCAGCGCTGTTTCGTAAATATCCTTTTGGGTTTGCGCCAGACCCGCTTGCGCGCGTTTTAGGACCTCTTCCATCGACAAATCGGACGCCAGCGCGAAGCGCAGCTTCTTTCGAAACTTTTCCGCGCCGATCCGGAAATCGCCGTCCGCGCGTTTAAGCAGATCGTCCTGCAACCATTTCTTATAATCCTCCAGCGCTTTCGCCGTTTTCTCTTGAATGGGCGCAACGTCCTTTTTGAACTGCGGTCCCTGGTTCAAAAGCGGATCAAGACCATTGCGAACGAGATTGATGGCGCCGTTGACCTGTTCGATCGCCGTCTCAACGTGAACTTTCGGTGGACGCTGAAGATTCGCCTCCGCTTGCTGAATGACTTTCGGGATGGCTTCCATTCGCTGCCGCAAATATGGAATGCGCTTGTCGGCCGAATCGAAATCGCGCGCGACCAGAACATAGAGACTATTGGCGAGACTTTGATTGTAAACGAGTGGATTCCATTCGGCGTCGCGCAGTTCCTCCAGTGAAAAAATCTCGCCGTCGATTTCATCCCGCAAAATCCGAACGTCGACCTGGTTCGCGCCGGTCAACTGCTTGTAATCGTCAAACTTATTGAGCGCGTCGCGTACCTGCTTTGCGTTCGCGAGTCTGCGGTTGCGAGCCTCAACTGAATAATCGGTAAGCACGCCATCAAATCGATGATCGCCCAGTTCAGTCGCCTGTTCCGGATGAGACGCGAGATAATTATCGCAATAATCCTTGGCGATCTTTTCGAATTCATCGTCAAGCGGGTTCGCCTGCGCGGCGAAGATCGACAACGATAATACGCAAGCAGTGGCGATTACGGTTTTCATGCTGCTTCAGCTCGGCGTGCCGCCGTGAAGAATCGGTTCGGTAGCAACTTCATCCGGCGTGAGCTGCGATTGCAGATAAGTGCGCCCCTTATAAAAGCAAGCGACGATGGTGAAAACAACGGCGGCTCCTAACATTAACCAGGTGAAAAATGTAAAGTATTGATAAGCGCTAAGCTTCTGCCCTGATCCCAGGATCCATTTGTTAACTAACCCGACGAACAGTTCACCAGATGCGACAGTGAGTAGCCACAATGCCATCACCGAGCTCTTCATCGAATTCGGCGCCTGAGTGTAGGAGAATTCAAGACCGGTGATTGAAACCATCGCTTCGCCGAGGGTCAGGATTACGTAGGCCAGCAGTTGCCAATTGATGCTCGGTTTCAACCCCGCATCGATCCACCCTTGGATCATAACGATCACGACAAATGAGAGCGCGGTTATGAAAAGGCCGATGCCGATCTTACGGAGCGGCGTGAGTCGGAAAACTTTGTCGATCGCCGGATAGATCACGTAATTCACCAGCGGAATGAAAAGCAAAATCAGGATTGGATTGGCGGTTTGCACCTGGGCCGCGATCAAATCCATGCCCATCCAATGCAGATTCATTTTCTCCGCCTGCAACGTCCACTCCGCGCCGTTGCTCATTCCCCACAGCCCCCAGAAAAACAAAATGAAAAAGTATACCATCGCGATGCGACCCAGGGTGAGAAGACCTTCCCTACTGAAAGTTTCTTTTAAATAACCGAGGCCGGCAGGCGCAACGTGGACCATTTTTTTGCGACCGCCCCAGAAGAACAAAGTGGCAATGACCATCGCGATTCCTGGAATCCCAAACGCCCAGCCCGGTCCGTACTTCGGATTGGCCAGAAGCCAGGGACAAAGGATTGAGGAGATGAACGAACCGGCGTTGATCGAAAAATAGAACCAGCCAAACATTTTCGAGAGCAGATGTTTGTTCGATTCGCCGAACTGATCGCCCACGTTCGCTGACACACACGGTTTGATTCCTCCTGCGCCCAAACAAATCAGGAACAATCCCACGGCTAGCATCGTACGCTGGCCGACGCCAATTCCCCACGACGTAGCCATGCAGGCGAGAGTGAGGTTGCCCAAACAGTAAACGATCGACAGTGAAAGGATCGTCCAATACTTGCCGAGAAAACCGTCGGCCAAAATGGCGCCGAGAATTGGGAGAAAGTAGACGCCGAAAACGAAGTAATGTGTATACATGTAAGCTTCGTTTTCCTGCATCGGCGCCAATATGCCGGACTGATTCAGGATGTAGTGCGCCATGAAAACGGTGAGCACCGATTTCATGCCGTAATAAGAGAAACGCTCGGCCGCTTCGTTTCCGATGATGTAAGGGACGCCGGGTGGCATGCCGGTGAGATTGGGCGGCGACGTCAGATACTTGTGATTGGCCATAACGAACCTCCAGATTTAGGGCGACGGCGTGTTTTCAGGGAAAAATTCGGCCGGCGTCGGCTTCGGCGTCGCGCTTTCGACAGCTTCCGCCTTGTTCGGCTCGGCAACGTTCTCTTCGCCGCCCTTGGGTTCATCGACATGTTCCTTTTGGACTTCCGGAGCTTCGCCGAGGTGATGTTTCTCGCACGAACAACAGAAAATCAGCGCGGCAGCGCAAATTGCAGCGGCGATTTCGCGAGGCCCAAAATGCATAACGCGCCCGGACAGTAATCGGGCAAGCGAGTATCGCGCAAGATGAAAGCGTCACGCTGGTTGATAATCCCCACGCTTGCAGCATTAGTATGAGCGATCGCCGGTGGCCCGCAGCTCAAAAAACAGCGCTTGGAACGAAGTCGTCGCAATTATTTTGCTCGGCGTCGGAACGTTGCTCTTCCTCGCGTTGATCTCCTACAATCCGAAAGACCTGCCTTCGTGGGTCCCATGGAGTTATCTCTCTCCGCCAAATAAGCCTGCCCAAAATTTCATCGGCCCATTCGGCGCGATCCTGGCGAGTTTCTGTTATTTGACGCTTGGCGCCGCTTCGTATTTCCTGGCCGGCGTTTTGTTCTTTTTTGGCGGCGCGAAATTGTTTCACGCGGACCTCCGAATCTTGCCGCGCTTGCCCTGGGCCATTCTGTTCGTCGCTTCCGGCGCCTGTCTTTGCCAACTGCAGACGACTCACCTCCAAGGCTGGAAACGTTTATTTAATATTCAAGGACCCGGTGGTTGGGTGGGGTACATTTTTGGCAAAACGTTGTTGCTCACATCGATGGGCAAAGTCGGATCAATCATTCTGCTGGGTGCAATTTACGCGGCCAGTTTGATCCTGATGACAGGATTGCGACCAATCCATCTCGTGCACCAAACGGTTTCCGGCACACGCGCCGCGTTCACCAAACTGCACGAATGGCGGTTACACCGAAAACTGCGCAACGCCGATATCAAAGGACAGCTCGAGATTAGCCGAAAGGAGTTGGCCAAGCAGCGGCGTTCGATCGAGAAACAGCTCAAGAAGAAAGGCGCGCCAGTTCCGGAACGTGCGACAGCATTCATATCGCCCGAAGAATTGGAGGACCGCCCGGCGCCAAAAGTTGTCGATACGACAGCCCTCCCGGGGGAACCGGTCGCGCGAAAGAAACCTTCGCTCGCCGAATTGCGCGGGTCAGCGCCCACAAGATCGACATCTGCAGCAACGAGCCTAACGAGTCGCGCGTGGGACCCGAAAACCTACGCATTGCCCGGTCTGGATTTATTGAACGAGCACGATCCGGAGGGTCGTGGCGGCGCTGACCCGGGTGAATTACAGCGCGTCCAGCAAACATTGATCGACACCCTGGGCCAATTCGGTATCGCCGTTGCGCCGGGCGACATCACCAAAGGTCCGACGATCACGCGCTACGAGGTTTATCCCGCGAAAGGCGTGCGAGTGGACAAAATCGTGAGCCTGGAACGCGATCTTGCGCGCGCGACTCGCGCCGAACGGATCAACATTCTCGCGCCGATTCCCGGAAAGGACACCGTCGGCATCGAACTGGCGAACACACGCAAGGTCACCGTCACGTTGCGAGAGCTGTTGGAATCAGTTGATTGGGAAGAAGCGAAAACGCGGAGCAAAGTTCCCCTGGCGCTCGGCAAGGACGTCTACGGCAAAGCGATCATCACCGATCTCGCGCAAATGCCGCATTTGCTCGTGGCCGGTACGACTGGTGCTGGTAAAAGCGTCTGCATCAATGCGCTCATCGCCAGCATGCTCTTCCGCTTCACGCCCGAAGAACTGCGCTTTATCATGATCGATCCGAAAGTCGTCGAGCTCCAGCATTACAACGCGCTCCCGCACCTCGCATTTCCCGTCGTGACCGATCCCAAGAAAGTGCTGCTCGCGCTTCGTTGGTTGATCGACGAAATGGAGCGTCGTTACAAAATGTTCGCCCGCGTCGGCGTGCGCAACATCATCAGCTTCAACGCGCGGCCAAAGAAGAAATCGGCCGCCGAAATCGGTGAAATTCCCGAACAGAGCACCGGTGAAATGAAAGTTCCGCGCGAAGAGGAAACTCCGATTCCGGAAAAAATACCCTACGTTGTCGTGGTGATCGACGAATTGGCGGACTTGATGCAAACCGCACCGGCGGATGTGGAGAGCGCGATCGCGCGAATCACCCAGATGGCGCGCGCGGCCGGGATTCATTTGATCGTGGCGACACAAACTCCGCGGGCGGACGTGATCACAGGCGTAATTAAGGCAAACATCCCGAGCCGGATCGCGTTTCAGGTGGCGAGCAAGATCGACAGCCGCGTAATTCTCGATGAAAACGGCGCCGATCGTTTGCTCGGCCAGGGGGACATGCTTTATCTGCCGCCGAGCGCGTCGCGATTGATTCGGGCGCAGGGCGTGTTGGTAACAGACGAGGAAATTCGGCGGCTGGTTGAATTCGTTTCAAAGCAAGGCCAGCCGAAATTTGATCCGTCGATGCAGGAGAAGCTCGATGCCGCGTCGAGTTCTATCGAGGAAGAAGTCAGCGAAGAGGACGAAGAGTTAGTGGAAAAATGTTTGGAGATAATTCGGCAGGAAAAACGCGCCTCGACGTCGCTGCTGCAACGGCGGCTGCGATTAGGTTACACGCGCGCCGCGCGGATCGTTGATATTCTGGAGCAGCGCGGTATTTTGGGTCCCGGCGAAGGCGCCAAACCGCGTGAAATCCTGGTCGATCTCGACGCCGCCGTCTAGCCGCCAAACCCCGTCATGACAATTGAAGGTCTGGGCAAGAAGTTTCAGGAAGCGCGATTCGCTCGCGGTCTCACGCTTGATGAAGCAGCGCGCTTGACGAAAATTCGCCCGTCGCGTCTGGCCGAAATCGAGGCCGACGATTTTTCTCAATTTCCGAGTCTGGCCTACGCCAAAGGCTTCCTTTTGATTTACGGAAAATTTCTCGACGTCGATGTAACGCCGTATCTCGACGTGTTCGAAACGTCGCGAGAAGTGACGGTGGACGGTTATTCCTATCTGCAAGATCAGCCAGCGCCAAAACCGCGTCGGGTTCGGCCGACGCGCGCTCCGACTGTCCGGCGTCAGCGCGTGCGGAGCGGAGACCGTCGCTCGCCGCTTCCGGTTCTGATCGGCGTTGGGGTGATCGTCGCCGGTTTCATTTTGATGCGATTGATCATGAATATTCAACGGATCTCGCCGCATCAGATGGTTGGAGTTCCGCAACCGACAGCGTCGGTGGAAGCATCGCCGGCCCAAGCGGCCGCACAGCAACCGCCTCCGCCAAAAGCTCCGCCGCAGCAAACTGCCCAGCCGCAAGCGCCGGCCGCTTCGGTCGCGCCAGCGCCAGTAGCGCAAGCGCCGTCGCGTGCGCCGTCTCAGGCTCCGGTGGCACAAGCTCCATCGCGCGCGCCGTATCAGGCTCCGGTGGCGATGGTTGAAGCGACGAAAAAACCTGCACTGCCTGTTACGACTCCAGCGCAATCGATTCCGATACCGGAAGCGTTCGTGCCCGCATTCGCGAATGCCAGCGCGGCGGCGAAGGTGAGCGCGGCGCAGCCGAAAGAACCGGAGGTCCGTCGAGCTGAACCGGTTCGTCCGGAAGATTTAGCCAAGGCTGGCGCAGCGGAGACAACTCAAAAGCCGGTTGAAGCACAGGGACCAAATCAGATTGCAATCAAGCCGCTCAAGAAAACCTATATCAAGGTCGTGGTGGATAACGGGTCGCAGCAACCCGCATTCGAACGCTGGATTTCGCCGGCCGATGGAACGGTAGAGTTCCGGGGGCAAAAAATCGCAGTGCGCGTTTTGGACCGCGACGCCATTCAAATAAAGAAGAATGGCAAGCCGATAGGCGGCGGGGACGAAGACGTTACTGTCGAATAACGCGCCCGGCGCGATTGAATTCTCAGATGAAACCCAAAGTCGGCATGATCAGTCTCGGTTGCGCCAAAAACTTGGTGGACGCCGAAATCATGCTTGGGAGCGTTGTCCAACGCGGAATGGAAATCACCTCCTCGGCAGATGACGCCGACGTGCTGGTGGTAAACACGTGCGCGTTCATCGATTCGGCAAAGGAGGAATCGATCGCCGCGGTTCTGTCCGCGCACCAAACCCGCGGTCTAAGCAAGCGGCCTGGTCAAAAGTTGATCGTGAGTGGCTGCATGTCGCAGCGTTTCGCGCACGAACTGCGCGAGGAAATGCCGGAGGTCGACGCCTTCATCGGCCTGGATCAGGTGAAGGAACTTGGCGCAATTGTTGAGCGAGTGCTGGCAGAAGACGATGTCGATCTTACGTTCGCGGATGCGCGGCCCACCTACATTCCCGACTACGACACGCCGCGATTTCGACTCACCCCGGCGCATTCGGTTTATATAAAAATCGCCGAAGGCTGCAATCATCCCTGCAGTTTTTGTGTGATCCCGCAAATGCGCGGCAAACATCGCAGCCGCACGATGGAATCGGTGCTCGCAGAAATTCGCTCTCTCGTCGCTGAAGGCGTTCGGGAATTTAACTTGATCAGCCAGGACACCACGTTTTACGGGATGGACTTGTGGACTGAGAAAGCCGGCCCTCGCCAGCCGGTCGATTCTTCCCGCGGCCCAACGCTCTCGCGCCTGCTCCGTGAGATTCAAGAGATCGATGGCGACTTTTGGGTCCGACTGCTTTACACACATCCGGCGCACTGGAGCGACGAATTAATCGAAACCATTGCCGGTTGCGACAAAGTCGCGCGCTACATCGACATCCCGTTGCAGCACATTCACGAATCGATGTTGCGACGTATGCGACGGGAAACTTCGAGGGCGCACATCGAGAACCTGATCAGCCGGCTCCGCACTGGAATTTCCGGTTTGGCGATTCGCACCACTTTCATCGTCGGCTTTCCGGGCGAGACCGAGGAAGAATTCGAATCGCTGCTTGAATTCATCAGCCGCGGTCGATTCGAGCGACTCGGAATCTTCAAATACTCACGTGAGGACGGTTCGCGCGCGGCAAACATGCCCGGACAAATTCCGGTGAAGGTCAAAAACAAACGTTACCGCGCAGCGATGTCGATCCAGCAACAGATCGCGCATGAGATGGCGCAAGAAAAAGTTGGCCGCGAATTGAAGGTACTGGTCGATCAGCCGCTCATCGCCCGGACGGAAGCGGACGCGCCAGATGTGGATGCCCGCGTCATTCTGTCGAAGCGGGCGATAGTCGGACAATTTGTCATTCGGCCAATCACCGGCGCGCGGGGCTACGACTTGTTGGCCTAAGGTCGGGGCAAATTTATTTTGTCTCGGTGAACTTCAGAAGTGACAAAATCGACGGTGTCAGGCAACGTCTTAGTTCGACGTCCGACCTCGTATGGCTGATTCAGGCGAACCAAAGAAAGAGACGGTACGAATAACGGTTTCGTCGCCTCCGGCAAATCCCCAGCCTCCCTCACCGGCGCAGTCACGCGAAACAGTGCGGATCCATTTGCCGAGCCGACCGCCAACGAATCCTCCTGCGCCGCAAGCAGAACCTTCGTCCCCTGTCCGCTCAGCCGCGGCAGCGATGCCCGCTCCGATAACCGCGCATTCGCCAAAAAAGGAAACGGCGCGAATCACCGTTTTCCCGGATCCACCGACCAAACCGACGGTGGAGATAACAAAAACGCATCCGCTGATCGATTTGCCGGCCGTGAAAACGCCAACCACCAGAGTCACGGTCTCGCCGGCCCCGCAGCCCGTTTCGCGAATTGACGAAAACCTGACGCCGCTATGCTGGACGTTGTTCGCTGTTTCTGCCGCTACTTTGCTTATCCAAATTTGGAATTACCTTTCCTGATGGCTACGGACAACTCGGCGACAATCAATCTCGACGAATCAAACTTTGATCGCGAAATAAACAGCGATAAGCCTGTGCTGGTAGATTTCTGGGCGGAATGGTGCGGACCGTGCAAGCTTATCGCCCCGCTGCTCGACGAAATCGCTCGGGAAAAGGCCGACGCAGTGAAGGTTGCGAAAGTAAACGTGGACGAAAATCAGAGTCTTTCTTTCAAGTACAACATCCGCGCCATTCCATCGCTGCTGTTTTTCAAGAACGGACAGCTTCGGGATCAGGTCACCGGAATGACGAGCAAGAAAGATCTGCTCAGCCGGCTGGAAGCGCTTGCCTGACCATATTCTCGGACATTCGGCGAGCGCCGGAACGAGAAGTGCTGGCATCCACAGCCGCATATGGTCTCCGAACCGCTACTTCACCGAATGAAGATCCTGGTCGTCGATGACGATCGAATGAGCGTCACCCTGCTGGAGCAACTGCTCCAAAGACACGGTTACGCCCGGGTAATGGGCATTACCGACTCCCGATCGGCCGTCGAAACATGCGCCACTTTCGATCCCGACTTGGTTCTTCTCGATCTGATCATGCCAGACGTCGACGGCTTTGCCGTGCTGGACGCGTTGCGTTCTGACGCCTCCGAGGATTTTTTGCCAATCATCGTGCTGACCGGCGATGTCAGCGAAGAGTCCAAAGCACGCGCGCTCGATGCGGGAGCGACTGATTTTTTGGTTAAGCCAGTTAGTCAAACCGAGGCACTCCTGCGCATTCGCAACCTGTTGGAGATGCGCCGTCTCTATGTCGCGGCGGAGAACCAACGGCTAGCTATGGAAGACGCGGTCCGGGAACGCACCGCCGAACTCCATGAGACGATCGCCGAACTTCAAGCGGCAAATCAACGCCTGCAGAGCTCAACTACTCTGAGCCCGATCTGACTTTTTGATGATCGCGCGCTCGAGCCTGCGCCCGGCGGGGGTCGAACCCACAACCTTTGGCTTCGGAGGCCAACGCTCTATCCAGTTGAGCTACGAGCGCGAGAGACCGCGATTATAATTCGCTGGATCGACAATACAAACGCACCTTGCTTTTTGCCGGCCTTGAAGCAAAGTGAACGCCCTCTCCCCCGGCGCAATTTATGAACCGCATTCTCGATATCATCGAAAAAGAGCAGCAGAAAGGCGACGGCTCCAATTTCAAAGTCGGCGACAGCATTCGTGTGCACACTCGCGTGGTGGAGGGAGACAAGGAGCGGATCCAAATCTTCGCCGGAATCGTGATCGGCCGAAAAGGCCGCGGCTTGAATGAAACATTCACCGTTCGCCGAATTTCCTACGGCGAAGGTGTTGAGCGCGTTTTTCCGCTCAACTCACCGCGCATTGCGAAGATCGACGTCGAAACCGAAGGCAAAGCACGGCGCGCGAAATTGAATTATCTGCGCCGGCGCAAAGGCAAGGAAGCGACAACTGTTCGCGAATAAGTTTAGCTGAACCGCATTTCGGCGTTTCAGTTTTTCAGATTTTCAGTATTTTCGCCGCCGATGGCCTATCGGCGATGCGGATTTCGTTATGAAAAGAAATTGCGCGCCGCCGGAGTCGTTCGAATTGCCGGCGTGGATGAAGCGGGCCGCGGCGCATTGGCTGGTCCGGTCGTCGCCGCCGCTGTCGTCTTGCCGGAAAAATTTCCACATCGAAAGCTCAATGATTCCAAGCAGCTCGCTCCGGAACTGCGCGAAAAAATTTACGACGAGCTCGTTTCGAATTCGGAAATCGCGTGGAGCGTCGGCATTGTCGATCATCTCGAAATCGATCGCATCAACATTCTGCGCGCGTCGCATGAAGCCATGCGAATCGCTCTAGCCGCGCTCGTCGTCGCACCGGAGCACGTACTCATCGACGGGCTTCCAGTATTTCCCTTTCCGTTTCCGCAAACTGCGATCATTGACGGCGATTGCTACAGTTTGAGCATCGCCGCGGCTAGCGTAGTTGCCAAGGTCACCCGCGACCGAATCATGCGTGACTTCTGCGCGCAATTTCCCGAATATTGCTTCGGCCAGCACAAGGGCTACAGCACCGAGCTCCATCTCTCCAGACTTCATGAACTTGGACCCTGTCCGATCCATCGCCGCTCTTTCGAGCCGGTGGCGCAACCGCTTCTCGCGCTCGAAGGGATTGCCTGAACATCTCCGTCGCGGCGCACGCGGCGAGAAACTGGCCTGCCGTTTTCTGCGCAACCGCGGCTACAAAATTCTCTACCGCAATTTCAAAGATCGCCGTGGCGGCGAGATCGACATCGTCTGTCGCGACGGCGACACGCTTGTATTCGTCGAAGTCAAAACGCGCAGCGGCGAAGAGTTTGGCCGGCCAATTGAAGCGGTCGATCGACAAAAGCAATTGCGTATTTCCAAAGGAGGCCTGGCGTGGCTGCGTTTGCTCGATAATCCCGACATCACGTTCCGGTTTGACGTCGTCGAAGTCCTGTGGCCGGCGGAAGGCCAACCGAAGTTCGAGCTGATTCAAGACGCATTCGAATTGTCCCGGCCCTACATTTATTGAGGATAGTCGGCGCTTACATCAGCTCGTACGACAACACGCTGAGACAATAGATCGCCGCCGTTTCAACGCGCAGAATAATTGGTCCGAGCGTGATCGGCTGACATCCATGCGATTTCGCTAACGCAAGCTCAGCCGGAGTGAAATCGCCTTCCGGTCCGACCATCATCAGAATTCTTCGGGGACGATCTCGACACTGCTCGGCGTAATCGGCGAGGATTTTCTTCAAATGAATCGCGTCCGGCTGAAGTGAACCGATCAAGCGCAGATCAAAATCTCCGACGTGGGAAAAGAATTCTTTTGGCTTTTGTGGCGTGCCGACCTGCGGCAGCCAGTTTTGGCCGCATTGCTTGGCCGCTTCGATAGCGATCTGCCGCCACTTCGCCTGTTTTTGTTCCGCTTCTTTTTTATCAAGATCGACAATCGTGCGCTCGGAAATCAGCGGCGCGATCTCAGCTGCGCCGATCTCGACCGCCTTTTGCACGATAAGCTCCATGTTCTTTCCCTTGGGAATGGCTTGGCCAAGCGTGATCCGGCAACGCAGCGGTGGGGTCTCCCCTTCGTGTAATTTCCGAAGCCGCACTTCTCCCTTCGCAAGATCGACAATCTCAGCGGTAATTTCGCGGCCGCGGCCGTTGAAGAGGACGGCGCGCTCGCCGCGTTTCAGTCGCAAGACGTCGCGGGCATGATGCGCTTCGGCGTCGCGCAAGATCGGATCACGCGGGTCCCAGCTTTCCGGCGCAATGTAAAAACGATGCATCCGATTGGATTTCGAACCGGAAACTATTTTTCGGCGTGAAAGCTCGTGGTCGCGTCGCGGAGTTCTTCGTTTTCCTTTTGCCAGCGCCACTTCAGCGGACAAGCCAGAATTTGTTGGAAAGAATCTCCTTCATCGACCGTTGTGTGGAGGAAGACAACGTTCTTACCCCTTTCGGTCCCACTCAATTCGTCCTGCAACGCAGGATGATTATCAATTGTCATCGACGCCGATTCAGTCGCCGATGAATTGGTCATTTGTTTCAACATGTGCTCCCGAGTGATTCGGTGATGTTGCTGCAGCGTCATATTTTCAACCGTTGCCTTGGGGTCGCCAATCACAATCAAGTACAAATCCTTGCTCGGGCAGGCCAGTTGCAGCTTCGCCTCTTTGTTAAGATCCGATTTTTTCACCCAGAAGCCGGACGTCGTGACGTTTAATTTTCCATCGTCGGACGCGATCTCCTTTTTCTGACCGGCAAGATCATGCAAACGCACGCGGTCCGACCGAAGCATGTCAACCAGCATAATGCCACCAAGCACGCCGAAAGGGATTTCGAGGTAAGCAATGATGAGAGCGGCCAGGGCAAAGTTCATCCCTTGAAGCGCTCCTTTTGCCCGGCGAATCCTGGAACGAGCCAGATGTCCGCAGACGATCGCGGGGATGGAACCTAAAAGAAGACAGAAGAACCACGACAGAATCGCCAGCACCAGACTCCAAATCGCAAGCGGCTCAGTCCGAGAAGGCGGCAGCGCGGAAGATGTTTGCGGGAGCGACGGTGGTTGATCGGCCATCCCGCCGTTCTAGCGAACAGCACGGCGAAAGCAAGACGCTCGATGCTACTCGATCTTCGGCGTGTCGATGCCGAGCGCGTCGGCCAAGTCCTGTAAATGTTCCTGTTCCTGCGCGATGATCTCGCGCAACACTTCGCCGAGCGCGAACTCGCCCATCGCGTCCGCCTGCCGGATGCGCTGGCGATAATTGGTCAACGTTTGCCGTTCGTTTTCGAGATCGAACTTCAGCATCTCTTTCGGTTTGTCCGACAGTTTCACTTCCTTCGGCTTGTTCGTCGGCTCACCGTTGAGGTAGTCGATCTGTTTGGCAATCAAGATGGCATGCTGCAATTCTTCCCCGGCGTGTTTCTCCAGCTCCTGCGCGATGTAATTATATTCCGCGCCCTTCAACGTCTGGCTGTAAATGACGTAGGCGATGATGGCTTGATATTCCCGGGCCAAATCTTCGTTGAGTAATTCGATCATCCGCTGGCGAGTCATTTTAGGGTCGTCCTTCATACAATAAGAGATCGCATCACCAGGCCGCGGCGCGTTGCGCAAAAACGATCGAGGTTGCGCCGCGGAGGACAGATCTTCAGTCAAAAGGTCCAACCCGCGTAATCTGCGGTTATTGGAAAAACTGTTTCGCGCGCTCGAAAAAACTTTTTCTGAGCGGTGTATTCTCGTCACCACACAACTCAGCGAATTCTTGAAGCTTCGCGCGCTGCTCGGCATTCAATCGCGTTGGAACTTCCACCATCACGCGCACGAGAAGGTCGCCCCGCTCGCGTCCATTCACGTGCACGATTCCTTTGCTGCGAAGCTTAAACATTTGGCCGCTTTGCGTTCCGGCCGGCACTTTCAAATTCGCTTTTCCTTCCAATGTCGGCACCGGCACTTCGCCGCCGAGCGTTGCCAGCGTAAAAGCGACCGGCACTTCGCAATATAAATTGTCTTCGTCGCGTTGGAAGATTGGATGTTCCTGAATGTGGACGACGACGTAGAGATCGCCCTGCGGCCCACCGCGAATTCCCGCTTCCCCATTGCGCGCAGAACGCAATCGTGAACTGTCCGCGATTCCGGCGGGAATTTTCAATTTAATCCGGCTTGGTTTTTCCGCCCTGCCTTCGCCGTCGCATTGCCGGCAGGGTTTTTCCACAATGTGGCCGACCCCGCGACATCGCGGGCAAGTCTGCGACACCTGGAAAAAGCCGCGCGAGCTGACCACCTGGCCGCGCCCACCGCAGACCGGGCAATTGATGGTGCGCGATCCCGACTCTGCGCCGGTGCCGCTGCATTTGTCGCAAACGTCCTGCTTTCGAACTTCGATTTCCTTTTCCGTGCCGAAGGCCGCTTCTTCGAGCGTGATCTGCATGTCGTAACGCAAATCCGCGCCGCGTTGTCGATCTTCGCCATGACCAGACGTGCCGCCGAAGAACGTTTCGAAAATGCTGCCGCCGATTCCACCGCTTCCGCCGAATACTTCGCGGAAAATGTCGAACGGGTCATGGAATCCGCCGCGAAAACCACCACCCTGTTCGAAAGCTGCGTGGCCGAAACGGTCGTAAGCCGCGCGTTTGTCCGCGTCCATCAACACGTCGTAAGCTTCGCCGAGCTCCTTGAATTTTTCCTCGGCGTGCGGGTCGTCCGGATTTTTGTCCGGATGAAACTTGACCGCGAGTTTTCGATAGGAACGCTTCACTTCCTCCACCGAAGCGCTCCGCGTCACGCCAAGGACTTCGTAGTAATCGCGCTTCTTCGTCGTTGCCATTGAGAACTGCCAAGCAATTACTTTGCCGGGCCCGATGAGACAACCACCGTCGACGGTCGAAGCAAACGGTCTTTGAATCGATAACCTCGGCGCGTCTGGTTAATCACGTGTTCCTCCGGAACTTTATCGCTCGGTTGATGGGCGATCGCTTCATGAAGATTCGGATCGAACTTCTTGCCGACAGCGTCGATCGGCTGCAAACCATTTTCACTTAGAAAATCCTGGAGCTGCTTCAGCACCAGACTCATCCCCGAATAGATTGGCGATTTCTCGCCTACGTTGCGCGCCGCTTCCAATCCGAGCTCGAAGTGGTCGACAATCGAAACGAGTTTCTCGAGCAGACTTTTGTTCGCGTATTTGATCGCTTCCTCTTTTTCGCGAGCGCACCGCTTCTTGTAGTTCTCGAAATCGGCCTGGCTCCGCATCGCCAAATCGCGAAACCGGTCGAGGTTCGCCTGCATGCCGGCCATCTCATCCTGGATGTCGATCTGTTCGGCAGCTGACGATGTCGATCTTCGCTCATGGTCCGACTGTTCTTTTTGCGCGCCGGATTCAGTTAGGGGGACTTTTTTCATGTCTTTCGAATCGCAATCAAAGTGATGTCGTCATTTTGTGCGGTTGAGCCGACGAAATTTCGCAGATCGTCGATCAACCGTGTAACGATCGCCTGTGCTCCTCGGTTTGCGCTGGCTCGAACGGCTTCGATGGTTGACTCCAATCCAAATTCATTCCCTTCACTATCCAGCGCCTCGGTGATCCCATCCGTGTAAAGAAGGATGCAATCATCGCGCTCGAGTGGCACGGCGACGTCTTTAGTTAACCTGTCGAACACGTCTCCACTGTCAATGCCCACGACCATGCCTGGCGTCTTCAATGGTTCCACTGTTTTCGATTTCGCTCGGTAAAGCAGCGGGGCGTCGTGTCCGGCCCGCGCCAAAGTGACCGCGCTCCGGACATGATCGAGCACGAGATACGCCATGCTGATGAACATGTCCTCTTTGATATCGGGGTAAAGCTGCCGGTTTACCTTTTGCAAGACATCCGCCGGCGATGGATTTCCGATGGCCTGGCTTCGCAACACGCTTCGGCAAATCGCCATGATAAGGGATGCCGGCACCCCTTTGCCCGAAACATCCGCGATGGCGACACCGAGCCGCTCGTCGTCGACCTTGATATAGTCAAAATAATCGCCGCTGACCTGCCGCGCGGGAACATTAAGGCCGGCGATTTCAAATCCGCTCACGCTCGGCGACTCCGCCGGCAGCAAAATGCGTTGAATGTCGCGCGCGATCGCCAAATCGTGATCGAGCCGTTTCTTTTCGTTGGCTTCCGAATAAATGATCGCGTTGTAAAGAGCAAAAGCCGATTGTTCGGCGATCGATTTGAAGACTACGAAATCGTTCTGCGAAAACGGCGCGCCCATTCTGCTGTTGGCCAAGGCAAGCACGCCCATGTTTTGCTTGGCGTAAAGAAGTGGCGCCACCATCACCGAACTGGCGCCCAATAAACTGTCGCGAAGCTTGGCCAGCTCGGGCGCTTCGGAGAGTTCATTCAGGCAAATTGGAGCGCCAGTTTCCCAGACCCGTCCGAGGAGACCTTCGCCGTTTCCGAGAGTGTGGAGTCGCAGAAAACTTTGCAACGCGGTCGGCGAGGAGGCGGCCTGTTGTAAAATGTGGACCGGAACGTCAACCAGCGGAGGGCAACCCTTGGAAACGAACGTTGGCGCGAGTTTTGTTCCACTTCGATCGGTCAGATAAAGCGCGCCGCCCTGCGCGTCGAGCACGCGGGTCGCGCCTTCAACAATCAAACGGTGCAGATCCGCCGGCCGGATTGTTTCGCTGAACGCTTCGCCCAGTCCGTGAAGAAAATCGAAGACCAGCGTCTCCTCGATTTGCATTTCCTCCTGCGAACGCTCCAGTCGCCGAATGCTTCGTCGTTGGCGCAGCAGAGTAAAAACCCACAGAGCGAAGCAGGCAATCAGCAGCCAGGACAGAATCGTTGGCGAGAGCGTGGCCAATTACTTCCCCGCCGTTGTTTGATGGAGGTCGTGCTTTAGATAGTCGAGAACGTCTTTAAATCGGGAAAAGTTTTCCGGAGCCGCATCGCACAAGGCCTGGTGTGCTTCGAGCATGGTTTCGGTTGTCTCTTTCTTGCGGGCCTCGGCACCGTCGGCCGCGTTCTCTTTGACTTGCTTGCACTCCGGGGCCTCGGCGCCATTCGAGCGAATTTCGAAAATCTGGTCCAGCCCGAGCCCTGAAAGAAGATCCAGGCTACGCTGCCCACAATGGATGACATGAAGATGTCCCTGCCCGAGTTCTTTCAGACGCAAGGCCACCGCCGCCAGCGTTCCCATGAACGTGGAATCCATCATCGCGCAATGTTCCAGATCAATTATGAACTCGCGGTAACCGCGATTGACCATTTCTTGCGCAAATTCTTTCAGGCTCCCGCTGTTGAGGAAGTTGCCCTTACCTTCCACCCGCACCCAAACCGCGGGGCCGTTTACGCCCACTAAAATCGATGACTGCACAGCTGAGTACTAAACGATACAGGATCGACATCAGCGCTGTCAAACCACGTCCGGCATGTGTCGGGGCCCTATTGCCACAGATAGGAGTGAGTTTCGGCAACGATTCGGCCGTTTTCGATGAGTGAACAGCGCCACGCAATCACCCGGCCATCATCAAAGTAATCATCACCGACTACTTTGAATTCGGTTTTGTACATGCCGCGCGCCTGCGGATAAAAGATTTCCTGAGCCTGAATATGCGCGTGCAATTTCTCCTGCTTGTACTCCAACCGCGCCGTCAGATCCGCCAGGCGGCGCGCCTTCCAGAAAAAATCGAGGTAATTTCCCGTCCGCTCACGCTGATCGAGCTTGGTCACAGCGCCAAAAAGCCGGTACTGCCGTTCAAACCGGATCGACGCGTCCTGCGTAGTCGTCGATTTGGTTGACGGCTGGGTACTCGAAAGTTTTCCGCCCTTGCTTTTACCGGTCTGAACATTTTGATCGGGAGTCGTTTTGTCCCCGCCGTCCACCGACTCGGTCAGGAGATAGAGCTTCGTTTTGCGAAACTGGAAATCCTCGTTCAACGCCATCGGCAACGGGGCCACGCGATCAAGCACCCGGGGTTGTTCCTGGGTACGCGCCAGCGCACTCGCAGCCGCGACAACTGCCAGCGCCGCCATCCATTTTGCCATGCGTCTCTTTCGCATACGACTCACGCGACGTATAGCACTACCCGGCTTCCAACTCTAGATTCTTCCTAATGATTCAGGTGCGTTATGAGCGCGGAGTTTATCTTCCTTCGCACGATCTTTGGCTCGATCCGTGGGAGCCGAAGCGTTTCGCGTTCGTTTCGCACGCACATAGCGACCACATCGCGCCACACGAAGAAGTGGTTTTGTCCGAGCGCACCGCGCATCTGATGCAGGCGCGCATGCCGGGCACGCGGACTGAACACGTCTTGCCATTCGGCGAACAGCGACGCGTCCACGATGTCGATCTAACGCTGTTACCAGCCGGTCACATCTTTGGTTCGGCCCAATTGTTTCTCTCTAACGCAAATGAAACATTGCTCTACACCGGCGATTTCAAATTGCGCCGCGGAAGATCGGCTGAAGCCGCGGAATGGCGGCAGGCGGATACGCTGATCATGGAAACCACTTTTGGCCTGCCTCGTTATCAGTTTTCGCCGACGGAGAAAGTGATCGAACAAATCGTCGCCTTTGCTCGCGACGCAATCGAGGACGGCGCAGTGCCAGTGCTGCTTGGCTATTCGCTCGGCAAAGCGCAGGAAATTCTGTGCTCTCTCGATGGCGCGGGCCTTACTCCGATGCTGCACGGCTCAGTCTTTCAGATGACGCGCATCTACGAACAATTCGGCCAGTCATTTTGCAAGTATCTTCGGTACAACAAAAACGACCTAGCCGGAAAAGTTCTCATCTGCCCGCCGAGCGCTAGCCATTCGCCGATGATCGAAAAAATTCCGCGCAAACGCGTGGCGATGATCAGCGGTTGGGCGGTGGAGCCGAACGCAATCTATCGCTACCAGGTCGACGCTGCGTTCCCGCTTTCGGACCATGCGGACTACAACGATTTGGTTCGTTATGTCGACCTTGTGAAACCGAAGCGCGTCCTCACGCTTCACGGTTTCGCAGCAGAATTCGCCCGCGATCTGCGCCAACGCGGAATCGAAGCGTGGGCATTGAGCGACGAAAACCAAATGGAATTCAAGATGCCGAAGGTTGCAGATGCCGGTGTCTCACGGGCGGATCGAAAACCTCTGTTACCGGGGACGGCAGTAGCTACAACCTCCGAATTCTTAACCTTCGCGAATGTCGGCGAAACGATCGGTGCAACTCCGGCGAAGCTCGAGAAAATCCGGTTGCTCGCCGATTACCTGCGAACGCTGAATAACGAACAGCTTCCTGTTGTAACGACTTACCTGACCGGCCGCGCCTTCGCCCAAAGCGATCTTCGAACGTTGCAAGTCGGCTGGTCGGTAATTTATCGCGCTTTACTTGCCGTGACTAGAATCAGCGATGATGAATTTCATCGAATCGCCGCGAGCCATGGCGATCTCGGCAAGACTGCATTCGAAATTTTGGGTGGCCGAACGACACCAAAGCCATTCTCGATTTTGGAATCGAGGAAGTTCTTCGAAGACCTGCATCGCGCGCGTGGCCCAATCGCAAAAGCCGAATTGCTGCAAACACGTTGTGCGAATTTGTCGGCCCGCGAAGGTCAATACGTCGTGAAGGTTTTGACCGGCGATCTGCGGATCGGATTGCGTGAAGGCCTGGTTGAAGAAGCGATTTCTCGCGGGTTCGACGTCCGGCTCGCCCAAGTCAAAGACGCCAATATGCTGCTCGGCGACATCGGCGCGACGGCGTTACTCGCGTCGGAAAAAGAATTGGATCGCGCCGAGTTGTCGATCTTTCGTCCAATCAAGTGCATGCTGGCGACCCCTGAGCCAACCGCGGAAGCAATCTGGAAAAGGCTTTCAGCTGTGGAGGCAGGCGCCTCGCCTGTAGCCGTAACGGCTGCCACTACAGTTTATGTCGAAGATAAGTTTGACGGCATTCGCGCGCAGTTGCATCGCAATTCCCAGCGCGCGGAGGTTTATTCGCGCGACTTGCGATGCATCACCGATCAATTTCTCGAGCTTGCCGACCAAGCGCGCAAGTTTGATGTCGACCTTATCCTCGACGGCGAGATCATTGCCTTCGAGCACGGACGCAAGCTCACGTTCTTTGACTTGCAGAAACGGCTCGGACGAAAATTCGACAGCGCCGATTTGTTTGATACGGCGTCCGCTAATGTTCCGGTGATCTTCATCGCCTTCGACCTTCTTTGGCTGAACAGCCGCTCATTGTTGAAAACTCCGCTCGAAGAAAGACGCTCACTGCTTCGCGATTTGAAATTGCCCCCCCAATTCCAAATCGCGGAAGTTTTGCCGGCGCACTCGGCGGACGAGATTGAACGGCGTTTTCAAGAAGCGCGCCGGCGCTTGAACGAAGGGTTGATGATCAAGGATCCCAAGAGTTTCTACACGCCGGGCGCGCGCGGAATGTGTTGGTTTAAGCTTAAGAAAGAGCTGGCCACGCTCGATGTTGTGGTAGTCGGCGCCGAGTTCGGTCACGGCAAGCGCAACAACGTGTTGAGCGACTACACGTTCGCAGTCCGCGACGAAACTAGCGGCGAACTATTGCCGATCGGCAAAGCCTACAGCGGACTTACCGACGTCGAGATCGCGGAGCTGACCGAGCATTTCAAACAGAATACGATTGTCGATCACGGTCTCTATCGCGAAGTGAAACCGAATATTGTGCTCGAAGTCGCGTTCAACTCGATTCAGCCAAGCACTCGGCACGCTAGCGGACTTGCGCTACGCTTTCCGCGAATCAAAGCAATTCGTCGCGACAAAAATGTCGATGCAATCGACACACTTGCCTACGCGCGCGAACTGTCTGCGCAAGAACAGCACTAGGGTGCCGGCGTGGGCGACGGCGTCGGAGTCTGAGCTGAAGCCGGCGTGAAAACGACCGTTTCAATCGCCGATCGCCGCAACTTTTGGATAGTGGCGTAAAGCGCGACCAGAGCGAAACCGATCACGATGGCGACCATAAGCCGGCCGACATTTTTCGATACTTTGGAATCCTTATTCACAAAAAAACTATTCGGTGTCGATCTTAGGCATGCAAATTTCATCAGGGCAATTTGATTGCAGCGATCGCGTCCATGACGCGCTGGCTCAGTCGGGTATAAAGATCTTTCCCACTGCCTTCAAAATCCGCTTCGGAGAAATGAATCGCTTCGCCGACCACGATGGTGATCTTCGGCCCCAAACGCATCTTTCCGCCGATCGGCCAGGCGTCGTAGGCGCCGAATATCCGCATCGGAACAACCGGGGCGCGCGTTTTTGCGATAATCAAACCGAGCCCGGGTTCAGCCGGCTGCAAGTTGCCATCGGGCGTGCGGGTGCCTTCCGGAAAAACGAGCGCGCAGTCCCCGGCGCTTAGAACTCGGATCAAAGCTTTTAGTGCGCTGCGATCACCGCGTTCGAGATTAACTGGAATCACGTTCAGCCTTGGCAAAAGCCAGCCGAGGATCGGCACATCCATCAACGATTTTTTGGCGAGAAAGTAAATCGCGCGATCGGCGGCGTTGCCGGCGAGCGGCGGATCAAAGAAGCTTTGATGATTCGTGGCCAGGATAACCGGGCCAGTTTGGATCACGCGCTCGCGATGGATGATTCGAAAGCCGAAAAACACCTTCGCGAGCAAACGGCTGAGATGATAACCGAGCCAGTAATAGAAATTCATTCAGCGACTAAAATTGCCTAGCGCGCAGCCGCTTCACAATCTCGTGAACGACTGCCTCGACGGTCATATGCGACGTGTCGATCACTTCGGCATCCTTCGCGACAATCAGCGGCGAAGCCGCGCGGGAAGAATCGGCCTGATCCCGCCGGGCGATTTCGTCCCGGTGCCCCTGAGCCGCGCGCCGTTGAGCGCGGACTCCCGGTGAAGCGTCGATGTAGAACTTGAAAGGCGTGTCCGGGAAAACGACGGAGCCAATATCGCGTCCTTCGACCACTGCATCATGTTTCATCGCGCAGTCGCGCACCGCTTGCACGACAACTTTGCGAACCTCTGGCACGGTGCTGACTCGTGAAACTTCCGCGTTCACGCGGTCCTCATGGAGATATTTGGTTAGATCGACCTCGTCGACCAAAAGATGAAACTCGGAATCCGCCAGCGTTCGGCCGAACGATAGTTTTCTAATCAGCTCCACGATCCGATTCTTGTCCGCTGGATCGATGCCCGCGTTTAGAACCGACCAAGTAATAGCGCGATACATTGCGCCCGAGTTGACGTAGACAAAGCTGAGCCGTCGCGCCAATTCCCGCGCCACACTGCTCTTTCCGGACGCGGCTGGCCCGTCGATGGCAATTACGCGATGTCGATCTTGTGCTTGCATCTCTAATTTCCGCTGCGAGCGCAGCTTTTCGCGAGACGCGCGGGGAAGCAAGCGTTCGATTACTCTTCTACCGGCGCCGCCGGAACAAGCGTGCCGATGACCGGTGTGCTGCTGCGCACCCGTCTCGGACTCATGAACTCGTCCAAATCTCTTTCAAAGCCGGGATACGATTCACGGATGCACTCGGAGTCCTGAATAATCGTTTCGCCGTCGGCAAAAAGTCCGGCGACCGCGAAAGCCATGGCGATTCGATGGTCTCCGAAACAAGCGAGCTTTGCGCCGCGCAATGGCGCCGGACCGTGAATTTCGAGCCCGTCGTTGAGCTCGATCACCTGCACGCCCATTCCGCGCAAATTGTGTGCGATCGCTGCAATACGATCCGTTTCCTTCACCCGCAGCTCCTGAGCGTGACGAATAATGGTAGTTCCGCTAGCCAGTGCACCCGCGACGGCGAGAACGGGAAGCTCGTCGATCAACTGCGGAATTTCCTTTCCATGAATCACCGTTCCCTTGAGCGGAACGCCGGTCACTTCAACCACGCCCCGTGGCTCCTGTTGGTCGGCATTCTCGACCGCTTCGCGCACTTGTGCGCCCATTCGGACAAGAACGCCGAGCAGCGCCGTTCGGGTGTCGTTCAATCCAATGTTGCGGACCAGCAGATGACCGCCTGGTTGCGCGGCCGCTGCCACTAACCAGAACGCTGCCGATGAAATGTCGCCCGGAATAGCGAAGTCGCGGGACTCGGGCACTTGATCGCCAAAAACGCTGACGGTGTCGTCTTCACCTTTGGCGGTGCGAATCAGGAAATAATTGAACATCAGCTCGGTGTGATTGCGGCTGGCCAACGGTTCGTCGACCGTGGTCTTGCCTTTGGCAAAAAGTCCGGCCAGAAGAATCGCGCTCTTCACCTGAGCGCTGGCAATAGGCGACTGATACTTAATTCCACGCAACGCCCCGCCTCGAATCCGAAGAGGCGGCGTCTGTTCGGGGCCTTCGGCGACAATGTCCGCGCCCATTTTGCGCAAAGGCTCAATCACGCGGTCCATCGGCCGCTGGGTCAGCGAAGGATTGCCGACCAATCGCGTTTCAAAGGTTTGACCTGCGAGCAATCCAGCAAGGAGACGCATGGTAGTGGCGGAACCGCCGCAATCGATCTCTTGAGCCGGGGGCGTTAGAACGCGTTTTTTTCCGTGAACGACCAGCACGTCAGGCTCCGGTTGGTCGATCTGAATCCCAAGAGCGCGCAAAGCGTTGACCGTCCGCATGCAATCGTCGCTCGGTAGAAAACCGCGCAACGTGCAGACTCCGTTGGAAAGCGCAGCAATGATGGCGGCCCGATGCGAAATGCTTTTATCGCCCGGAACCGTGATCTCGGCCTCTATTCGAGGCGCTCGTTTGACGCGTAGCTCCATATCACCCGCAAGTCGCGTTACGGAACGAGAAAGATTTTGTTAGTAAACGGATCCTTGACTTCGGTTCCGGGCGGGAAACCTCGCACATCGACCAGACCCTGGTCCGCTGCATAAGGGCTTTTGACAAAGCCGGGTTTGCCCGGAACGGGCGTGCCGTAGGGGTAATCGCCTTTGGCTGGTTTATTGGTGGCGACCGTTGGAGCCGGTGCCGGAGCCGAGGTGGAAGCCTGCCCACTTGCATCCGCGCTTTCTGGCGGCGGGCCGTTTGGATTGAAGGGTTGCTGAGTGGACGGCTGATTTTCCGCCCCGGGCTCGGGATATCTCGCGGCCTGTCGCACGCCGGCGGGCGGCGGCTGCTCTTCCTTGCAAGCCGAAACAAAGAACGCGAAGAGCAGGGCGAGTGACAGCCACAATTTCATAATTTTCTTGGACGCAGTCTACACTGCTTCTATTTCAATGCCAGTGTCCTCCGAATCGCAACTCATTTTGCAAAAGCCAATTCCGGGCCGAATTCCGAACTTGTTGCAGCAATGGAGCCTACGAGGGAAATCCTGATCGTCGACGACGACGCAAACAGCCGAGCACTGTTGGCCCGAATGCTCTCGGCAGCCGGTTATAGTTGTCGGGAAACCGACAATGCCCGCGATGCGCTGAAGCTGATTCATGAAGAGCAACCGTCCGTTTTGCTGCTCGATTTCAAAATGCCGGGCATGGATGGAGCTGAGGCGCTAAAATTATTGCGGGCCGATAACGATCCGGCCATTGCGCAGATTCCGGTGATTATGTTGACCGGACATGGCGAAAGTGAGGTCACATGCCTGGAGGCAGGCGCTGATGATTTCGTGATCAAGCCGATCAAGATCGAAGTGCTGCGCGCGCGAATCGAAGCGCAGTTGCGACTCCACTCGCTACGCGTCCAACTATTGCAACAGAATAAAGCCTTGGAGGAGTGGCGCCGAGCTCACGAACGCGACCTGGCTGCGGCCCGCGCGACACAGCAAGCGCTCATTCCGCAAAAGCCGCCCGAGCTTCCCGGGTGGGAAATTGCCACCTGTTACCGTCCGGTGATTGAGGTCGGAGGCGATATTTACGGTTGGTTGCCTATCAAAAACGGCCGCTGGTTATTTTGGATCGCCGATGCCACTGGCCATGGCGCGTCGGCCGCATTATTAACGACATTGGCCAAACTTTTGTTTCATCATGGACAGGAACAAAACGACGGGGCTGGCCCGATCATGCAAGCGGTGAACAACGCTCTGCGAGCCACTTTCGGCGGACATTCTTTCATGAGTGCGATGTGCGTTGCGCTCGATCCAGAAAGCGGGCGGGCCAGTGTCGCCGGTGCGGGCCATCCTCCGCTCCTGATTACTCGATTCGGACGAGGAACTGAGGCTATTGCGTCGTCGGCGCCGCCGCTCGGCCTGATCGATGAGTCGGAATTCGTGGAAACAGCTCTCGAACTAAATCCGGGCGACGCCTTCACCCTTTACACCGACGGACTGTTTGGCGCGGGAACAAATGGCCGAACCCAAAGAAGGCCGACACAACTTGCCGGAATGATCAATCCATTTGCCGGCAGCGCGAGCGCGTTATTGGAAATATTGTTGAGAGCCTCGACACCCGATTCCACGGACTCATCACCGGACGACGTCGCGGCGGTGGTCGTTCGGCGGTCAAATTAGCCAGTGGAAAAAAAAATGTTACAGCAAAATTCTTATTGCCCTGCCGCGGATGAAGCATTAATCAGCCTGTATGCCGAAAACCAAGACACCTTCAAAACGCAAGCCCAATCCCGCCTTCATGAGACCGGTCCAGCCAGATGACAAGCTCGCCGCTGTCGTTGGCTCGGCACCGCTACCCCGTTCCGAACTGACCAAGAAGCTTTGGAACTACATCAAGAAGAACGGCCTTCAGGACAAAACCAAGAGGACTCAAATCAACGCCGACGACACGCTCCGAGCGGTTTTCAACGGCAAGAGCCAGGTGAGCATGTTCGAGATGACTAAGCTCGTCTCGGGCCATATTCGTTAGGCTGCGATTTGCGGTCTTGATCTGGTCTTAGCGCCAGAACGCGAAATACGGGCTCCGATTTTTGGAGCTGCGTCCGACCCTCGCCGCGCGCACTTGCGCGGCGGCGATGCGTGATGGACACTTTAGGTGTGAAAAATCTGGCAACTGCGGTTCTAATCGCGCTCGGATTGATTTGCGCGGCATCTGCTCGTGCCGAATTGGCTTGGATTACCGATTACAAGAGAGCTCAGGACGAAGCCAAAGCGAGCCACAAACTTGTGCTGCTCGAATTTACCGGCTCCGACTGGTGCGGGTATTGTTTTCAGCTCGACCGGGTGATCTTTTCTCAGCCGGAATTCAAAGATTACGCCAATAAGAACCTAGTTTTGGTAGAGATCGATTTCCCTCGCCGCAAAGCGCAAAGCGCTGAGACAAAGAAACAAAATGCCGAATTGGCGGAGCGATACCAGATAGATGGTTTCCCAACCTTGGTTGTCCTCAACGGCGAGGGCAAAGCGGTTTGGCGTTACGATGGGTTGTACACCAACGGACTCGCCGCGTTCCTTGCCGAATTAGACAAGGTTCGCAAAGGCTGATTGTCGATCTACGCTTCCTCTCTTCTCGAGCGCGCGCTGCAGGATATCGGCCAGCTCATCGAGAGTGAATGGTTTAGGCAGCGCGGCCTGAAAACCGTAGGCCAAAAATTGGGCCAAGGCGGCTTCATCTGAGTAGCCGCTGCAAATGATTGCCGTGACGTTTGGATCAAGCGCGCGAAGTCGCTCAATAGTGGCTAGTCCTCCCATCCCGCCGCGGATCGTGGCATCCAAAATCACAGCCTGAAAATCTTCTCCCCGACGCATCGCCTGCTCGTACGTCTTCAGCGCCTCGGTGCCATCCGGCACCGTCGTCACTCTGTAGCCAAGTGTTCCGAGCAATTCTGAAGTGATGTCACGAATACCCTCTTCGTCGTCCATTACCAAAACGCGCTGGTTGCTAAGATTGAGAGTTCGATTGGCCAAGACCTGCTCGGCAATTGCGGGCTCTGCGTCCGTGGCCGGCAAATAAAATGTGAAGGTCGCGCCGTGCGGTGACGTGTTTTCCAACTGCAAAAGACCGCCGTGCTTTTTGATTATGGAATAGCTGATCGATAAGCCCAGTCCGCTGGCTGAAGGTTTCGTGGTGAAATAGGGGTCGAAAATTTTGGTGACTGACCTCGCGTCGACCCCGCGGCCATTATCGGCGACTTCTACTTTGACGTAGCGTCCTGGCTGCAACGCAATTCCCTCATCGCCATTGATGTCGATATTGCAAGCCGACACGCGAACCGTTCCGCCATCGGGCATGGCTTCGCGTGCATTGATCATCAGCGCGTTCATGACCTGCTCGATTTGAATGGGATCGACGGCGGATCGACACAGATCAGCGGCCACATGGAGCTCCGCAAATAGATTTGATCCGTGCAGCGAAAATTCGACTGACTGCGTAACCAGCTCACTGATTGACGTGACTTTCTTTAATGGCGCGCCGCCTTTCGAGAAAGTAAGTAATTGATTCGACAGCTGCGCCGCATGTTGCGCGGCCTGACCGGCCTTGGCTAAAAATGCGAGTAGCGCGGTGCAATCGGCTGGCGTCTCGATTTGAGCCAAGCCGAGATTCCCGGATATCACGGTGAGTATGTTGTTCAAATCATGGGCGATTCCTCCGGCAAGCGTGCCGAGTGATTCGAGTTTGCTCGTGGTTAGCCGTTCCACTTCTGTTCGCTTGCGTTCAGTCACATCTCTCAAGAAAACGGAGACGCCGCCGCCGCTCGGATACGCGAGGAGCTCAAACCAGACCTGACCATCCGCGTCACTCCCCTCAAACTCGACGGCCAACTGCTCGGACATGGCGCGTCGATAATTTCTTTCAAATACATCGCGTTTGAACTGCGGAAACTCCATCCAAACGTCTTTACCGATCAGATCCTCGCGACGGCGTTCGAGCAGTTTCTCAGCCTGCGGATTCAGGAACGTGAATTTCCAGTCTCGGTCTACGGCAAAGAATCCATCACTCGTTTTTTCGAGGATGTCGGTCATTTTCCGCACTGTTTGTTGCAATTCGGTGCGAGCGTGGAGACGCTCATTCAGGTAACGGATTCGCCGCTCGGCAACCGAGAGCCGGACATTGAGCAGCGCCGCATTGAGCGGCTTGGTCAGGTAATCGTTTGCACCGGCCTCAAGAGCCTGCTCGAGATCAGCGGCATCGTCACGGGCTGTCACCAGAAGAATGAAAAGTTCTTCGCCGCGTTGCCCGGATCGCAATTGCCGACAGAGATCGATTCCACTCTTTCCTGGTAACATCCAATTGAGGATCAAGAATTGGAAAGGCTGCTCGGCCAACTCGAGTTCGGCTTCTTCCGCGCTTCCGACTGCGACGACGTCATGGCCGCGGCGTTCGATCAAATTTTGGAGCGTTCTGCGACTCTCCGGATGATCTTCAACAAGCAGTATTCTCATTCGTAGGCAAGCCTTCAACAAAACCCGTTGGCCCGGTCATGCCAGACCCATTGCCGCTCGGAAATTGCTTTGAGCAAGATGGCTGCCACCAATCGCGTTTTATCGACGAAAAAAGAGACGCGATCAGAGTTTTCCTTAGCGAAGATCGACAACTGCCATGCAATGAGCCGCGCTCACCTTGCGTTAGCGTACGCCTCTGCTAGATACTGGCGAAAGTCGGCAGACGTGAGACTCATGCACATCATTCGTTGGTTTTTTATTTCATCAATTGCCGTCGCGTCGGTTTGTGGCGACGACGCAGCGGCGCCGCAAAGTGGCGCGAAGACCAAACCGGCGCCAGATCCACCGGGGATTACTCTGGATTGGATCCATGTAGATGGGCCCTATATCGCACTGACCTTTGACGACGGACCAAGCGCAAAGTTGACGCCCAAGCTACTTGATTTGCTGGCCGCCCATCACATCAAGGTCACGTTTTTCCTGATCGGCGAGAATGTCGCCGAGCATCCCGACGTTGTGGCGCGCGAAGCGCGGGAAGGGCACGAACTCGCCAACCACAGTTGGTCACATCCCAATTTTGGAAAGATGTCTGATGAAAGCGTTCGGAGCCAAATTCGCAGAACCGACGACGCCATCCGAAACGCCGCCGGCGTAACGCCTACTTTGCTCCGCCCGCCTTATGGCTCTGTCACGGCGCGGCAGAAAAAATGGATCAACCAGGAATTTGGTTACAAAATCGCGTTGTGGGATGTCGATCCGCTGGATTGGAAACGACCCGGACCCAATGTCGTTTGTAATCGCATCGTCAGAAACACCCGTGCTGGTTCAATTGTGCTAGTGCATGACATTCATCCTGGAAGCATCGAGGCAATGCCATGCGTGTTGAATCAACTCGAAGCGAAGGGTTTCAAATTTGTGACCGTTTCTGAATTGCTCGCGATGGAAACGCCCGTTCCACCGAAGCCTTCGGCATCGCCGAAAGCCGCCGGGGCAAAACCGCCACCGACTTTAGCCAGCCCGAACAATTGAGCTTGCCGGCATGATTGCCGATCGATATTTGCAGCTCAAAAGCGAGCTCGAAAGCGACTTCGCCGGATTGATCAAGCTGCACTCGGAGATGCACCGTCCAGCTGAGCAGTTGAACACACTCCGGACGCTCCTCCGCGACATCAGCGAGCCGCTCCTTTTTGTGGCCGTAGGCGAGGTTAAATCCGGAAAGTCTTCGCTCCTAAACGCATTGTTCGGTAATGAATTTGCCAAGGTCGACGTTCTGCCTGCCACCGACCGCGTTTACATTTTTCGCTACGGGCCAGAGGAGAAAACAGCCGAGGTCTCTGCCCAACTGACCGAGCGTTATCTGTCAGTTCCTTTCTTGCGCGATTTCAGTGTGGTCGATACCCCCGGCACCAACACCATGGTAAAAGAACATCAGATGGTGACCGAAGACTTTATGCCGCGCGCCGATATTGTTTTGTTTGTCTTCTCGGTTGCCAACCCGTGGACCCAATCCAACTGGGAATTCTTGGACTTCCTGCAAAAGACCTGGCTCAAGAATGTGATCTTCGTTCTTCAGCAAATCGATCTGCGCGAGCCGACCGAGATCGATGTGATCCATCGACATCTTCAGGACACAGCCATGCGCCGACTCGGGTTTGTCCCGCCGATCTTTGCTGTTTCCGCCCGTAAAGCGCTACTCGCCCGCACCAGCGGCGTCGACAAGGAGACTTTGTGGGAAGAAAGCGCCTTCGCCGCGTTGGAAGAGCAGATCAATTTCATCGTTACCGAGTCGAGCACGCGGATGTTGAAACTCCGCTCGACCTTTCAGGCTGGCCGCGTCGTTTTGGAGGAATTGGTGAGTGAGGCCGGCGTCGTGCTCGGAAGAATTTCTTCCGACGAAGCGGCATTGCGCCGGTTGGACCGTTTGTTGGAGACCCGGCGGGACCAAATGCGCCGCCAAATTGGGAGTCTGGTGCGCGATATCGAAAACGCCTACGATCAAACCACCGACGAAAGGGCCAAACTGCTTCGTCGAAAGGTGAGTTGGTGGAGCGGATTGAAACTAATCGTCGCGCGGAGCTCTCATGAGCAGAATCTGCATGCCGGTATCGAAACGAAGCTGCGGGAATTGATGCAGCCGCAAATGGAAAAAGCGGTGAGCGCGCTGGAAACCGATTTGCGCAGCGTTTGGCCACAAATGCAAGACCTGCTCGAAAATCAATTGTCGGGCGGTTTGCGCAAGGAAGCTCGAACGAGCATTCCGGATTTTGCCGGCCAGCGTCGTGAACTTTCCGAAGCAATTCAGACCGCCTTTATGGACATTCTTGCCGGCAAGTCGCTCCAGGAACGGCTGACCAGATCCTTTGCCCAGACTTCGCTCGCACTGCGAATCGTCACCGCATTAATCGCAATCGCCGGAACGGTCGCTGCCTTAACCAAAAATCGCACTCCGGCAATCGCAATCGGCGCGGCCGCGGCAGCCGCGATTGGTCTGCTTCTGATTATTTTCCTGGTCTTCAACCACCGGCGCAAAATCCTTCGTGACTACGAGCGCGAGTTGGACCCGAAGCAGACTGAATTCAGACGGGCGCTTGAGGGGCAGTTCGGAAAAGCGATCGACTCTTTTTGCGCGGAAATGGCAAAACGCTTTCAGAGCTTGGGCGAAGTCTGCAGGGCCCAACGAGGTAACTACGAGCCATGGTCGGCGCAATTAAACGAGCTGCAAAAAAAATTCGCCGAACTGAAACCCAGACTCGGCTGACGGGCTCGCTATTTCTTGGGATTAGTGGAAGGGCCAGCCTGCTGAACCAGGCGCTGCTCCATCTGACGGCGCGCGAGAACGAAGTTATTATTCTCGCCATAACTGCGCCACGGTCCGGCCGCCACATCCTTAACATCGACAAACTGCCAATCGGTAACGTCGGTCGGCTGGAGACCGAGGTAATCGCGCACCGCCGGTGAAACGTCCAGGCCTGCACCATGATTCAAATTCGGTTTCGGCCGCTCGTTCCCAAATACGTATTGGAAATGGTCGGTGCGGAATGGCCCGCAATCTTCCCATTGCGCGTAGCAAGTGCGATTACCTTTTCGAATCGCAATCCAGCGATGCCAGCAGACCGATTGCCCTTGCCCCATGTAAGCTTGTTTGAACCACGGAATTACCAGCGGCGCTTCGGGCTTGAACTGCCCGTGGGTCACGTCGTTGTAGGGCAATGCGCAATAGAAAGGATTTTGGCGTGGAATAAACGCCACCGGAATATAACTTCGTCGCGACGAGCGATCGGGATTATCAAATCCGCCGTAATTTGCCTGCCAATTGAGATCCCACGAGCTGCGAAAGTTTGGTACCGGATTATTGCCTCCAGCCTGCTCACCGATCCAGAAGACCGTGGTTACGATGTTGGTTTTCCAAGCGTAACGTTGGATCGCCGGCCGCGAACTTGTGGGCACGAACACCTGCGGCTCGACTTTAAGCAACGCTTGCTCGCGCAGCTTCATCGCGTATCTGGCAAAGTCCGCCGCGGTGGCGTAAGGCGAGCTCGATTGCTCCTCAGCCCGAAGCGCGGTGATGGCGCTTGCAAGGACTACCAGAGCGAGAAGATGTCTCATGCGGGCAAAGAGTGGCCTGTTTCTATCCGATTTTCCCACCCTAGGCAAGGCCTTTCGTTATGGAAAAACCAGCGCCGCTGGCGGTTACGGTGTGTAAAGCACTATCTGTTCCACCCTTACATTCGGCTCATCAGTGTGCTCCGGCCGTAGTGCCCGTCATCTCTTGTTGGATAATCCAGTGTGTAGTGCAATCCGCGGCTTTCCTTGCGGCTCAACGCCGAATCGACGATCAACGCCGCGACCGTAGCCAGGTTACGCAGCTCCAGCAGGTCGACTGACACTCTGAAGTTCCAATAAAACTCCCGGATCTCACGCTGAAGATTGCGCAAGCGGGCGCTGGCGCGTTGCAAACGCTTGTCCGTACGAACAATCCCGACGTAATCCCACATCAGTCTTCGGATTTCATCCCAGTTATGATAAATCACAACAAGTTCATCGACGTCTTGCGCGTCACCTGATTGCCATTCCAGCAACGCGATCTCGCGCTGACTTTGGGAAGATCGACGTCGCAATGCCGATTCGGCAGCGCGGTGCGCCAAGACTAAGCCTTCAAGCAACGAATTGCTCGCCAAGCGATTGGCGCCATGCAATCCCGTGCACCCAACTTCTCCGATCGCGTACAAACCGGGTAGACTCGTCGCTCCGTTCACGTCGGTATTAATTCCGCCGCATTGATAATGCGCCGCCGGCACTACGGGGATCGGTTGCTTGGTCATGTCGATCCCGAACCGCAAACAGGTTTCGTAGATGTTTGGGAACCGTTCGCGCAAAAACTCTACCGGCTTGTCAGTGATATCGAGAAAGACGCATTGCGCACCGGAACGTTTGATCTCGGCATCGATTGCGCGAGCAACGATATCCCGCGGCGCGAGCGACCCGCGCGGATCGTAGCGTTTCATGAAATCTTCGCCGCAATTGTTCCGCAGAATGCCGCCCTCGCCTCGCACCGCTTCTGAAATCAAGAACGATTTCGCTTTCGGGTGAAACAAACAAGTCGGGTGAAATTGCACAAACTCCATGTTGGCGATTGTCGCGCCCGCGCGCCAGGCCATCGCCACGCCGTCGCCCGTCGCAATGTCGGGGTTCGTTGTATAAAGATAAACTTTTCCGCAACCGCCCGTCGCGAGCACGACGCGATCCGAGCGAATCGTGTCGACCTTGGATGTGTTTTCATCGAGTACATAAACTCCAAGGCACCGATCTTCGGCCGCAAATCCCAGCTTGGCAGCGGTGATCAGATCGACCGCCATGTGGTTCTCCATAAGATCGACATGCGATTGTCGCTCTAATTGGCGCAGCAGAACATTCTCAATTTCCTTGCCCGTCACGTCACGCACATGAAGCACTCGACGCTTCGAATGCCCGCCTTCGCGACCGAGATCGAATTCGCGATGTCCGGACACTTCGCGTTCATCGAACTGCAATCCCAGATCAACCAAATCCTGAATTCGTGCCGGCCCTTCGGTCACAATCGTCCGGACAACTTTCTCGTCACAGAGACCGGCGCCGGCTTCGAGCGTGTCGCGGACGTGCAGCTCAAACGAATCTTCGTCGCTGGTAACGCAAGCGATACCGCCCTGAGCCCACACCGTGTTGGTATCGGCGCCTTTGCGTTTGGTCACCACTGCCACCGATCCGTGTTTCGCGGCCTTGAGCGCGAAGCTTAGTCCCGCGATCCCGCTCCCGATGACAACGAAATCGTATTCCTTCATCCCAAGAGAATGTTGTCGATCAAACGCGTCTTTCCAAAATAAACCGCGAGAGCCAGCAGCGCATTCGGCTTCACCGCTTCGATCGGTTGCAACGTTTTCGCATCAACGAGCTTAACGTAGTCGATCTGCGCCAGTGGTGCTTCAGCGATCGTTGCGCAGACAAGATCGACAATTTCTTTCGCCGATTTCTTTCCGCATTCTTTCGCAGCAAGCAATGCTTTCCTCAAAACGGCAGCTTGCTTTCGCTCTTCGGCATTGAGATACGCGTTGCGCGAGCTGCACGCCAGTCCGTCGCCTTCGCGCACCGTGGGCATCGCCACGATGTCGATCTTGTAATTCAAGTCGCGCACCATTCGGCGAATGATCGCGAGTTGTTGAAAATCTTTTTCACCGAACACCGTGGTATCGGGCTCGAGAATGTTGAACAACTTTGCCACCACCGTGCAAACGCCTCGGAAATGGCCGGGGCGCGACTTTCCTTCCAGCAAAGTCGAAAGCGAATTCTCATCGACAAACACCGACCGATCGTACGCGTACATCTCCGCCGCGCTTGGCCGAAACAAAAGATCGACACCCGCCGCGCGACAAAAATCCTGGTCCTCTTTTTCCGGCCGCGGATAGCGTTGGTAGTCGCTGCCAGGCTCGAATTGGAGCGGGTTAACAAAAATACTGACCGCCACTTCGCCCTCTTTGCCGGCCTTCTCGCGCGCGACTCGAATCAACTCGCCATGCGCTTTGTGCAACGCGCCCATCGTAGGCACGAGCACGCGGCGCTTCGCGCGGTTGCGAGGTGAAAGCTTGGCAATCGTCTCAACGATCTGCACGCCCCAACCATGAACTACTCCACGGCGCCGTGCGAATTAAGAAACGCACGCATCACCAATGAAGAAGCCGCCCGCGTAAATGCTTGCCGCCACCAAAAG
>DASZJH010000029.1:0-24799 GCA_035948375.1 Chthoniobacterales bacterium | reverse complement strand
GGAACGCAGTCGATGGTCCTTCAACGATCCGCCGATCTCGCCGGTTCAACTCTGAAATCGGGCGACGAAGTGCGCGTCGATTCCAATTACCGGATGGCGCTCGAAATGTTGTCGAGCACCAAGTCGCACGAGCATTATCTCGACGTCGTCCCTGAGCTGCCGTGGGAAAAGGTCGGCGGACAGGAAGAGGCCCTCCAAGCGATCAAAGACGCGATCGAGCTCCCGCTGTTGCATGTCGATCTTTTCAAAAAGTTTCAACACGCGACGCCAAAAGGATTCCTTCTCTACGGTCCGCCCGGTTGCGGCAAGACGCTTATCGGCAGGGCGACCGCTTACAATCTCACCAGGCAGCTTCGCGAAAAGACCGGCGCGCAGATGAAAGAATATTTCATGCACGTGAAAGGTCCGGAGATTTTGAACATGTGGGTTGGCGAATCCGAGCGGATGGTCCGCGAGATTTTTGCTACCGCACGCGAGAAACGCCGCGACGGATTCATGCCGTTCCTCTTCATCGACGAAGCCGAATCGATTCTCGGAACCCGCCGCGCGTCGCGCTACTCCAACATTCTTTCTACGCTCGTCCCGATGTTCTGCTCGGAAATGGACGGGATCGATTCGTTGAATGACGTCGTCATCATTCTCGCTTCCAATCGCGCCGACTTGATCGATCCCGCGATCCTGCGGCCGGGGCGCATCGACCGAAAGATCAAGGTGAACCGCCCGAACAAGGAAGGTGCGCGCGACATTTACCGGATTTATCTCACGAAGGATCTTCCGTACGATGGCGTCCTTGCAAAGGAGGTCGAGAATCTCGATGCGGCAATAGACAAGCTGATCGAGCGCTTCGTTGATTGGCAATTTACGCGACGCGAAGAAAACAAGTTCCTCGAAGTCACCCTTCGAAGCGGTCGCAAGGAAATTTTGTATCGGAGCGATCTGATCAGTGGTGCGATCATCGCCTCGATTGTTGAGCGCGCTAAAGCGACGGCGATCAAACGCGCGATTGCCACGAATCAAGAAGAGGGGATTCGGGAGATGGATTTGCAACTCGCGTTCGATGCCGAGTACATCGAGAACGACATTTTCCCGACGACCGATATCACCGAGGATTGGCTGAAACTGATTGATTACGACCCTGAGAACGTGGTGAAGATCGCGCCGGTCAAACCGATTCGCGAAGTGGACAGCCGCGCGAGTTCCGGGATCATCTAACCTTGGCCCAAGGGATGAACCGCGTCTTTGGTCTCGAGACGGAATACGGCATCACCGTCAACGGCGCGGACGTTGTCGATGTTGTGGCCGAGTCCATCGAGCTAGTACGGCGCTACACCGATCACGGCGCGCACATGAAATGGGATTATCAGCTTGAGGACCCACATCTCGACGCCCGCGGATTTCGCGCCAAGGCGTTGATGCAGGACACGGACGAATCCGCCTACTACGAGATCGACAAGAACCGGCCGTTGAGTTTTGAGGAAATCAAGAGCGACCTGGTGCTTTCCAACGGCGCGCGTTTTTACAACGATCACGCGCATCCGGAATACTCCACACCGGAATGCACAACCATTCGCCAGATCGTCACTCAGGACAAAGCGGGCGAACGCATCTTGGCCGAGTGCGCTCGCCGCAGAAATTTGAAACTACCGGATGGTCAACAGGTTCGGCTTTACAAAAATAACACCGACTTCTTCGGTCACAGCTACGGCTGCCACGATAATTACCTGATGAAGCGCGAGGTACCGTGGGACCGAATCGTCGGCGCGATTTTGCCCTTCCTGATCACGCGCCAGATTTTTGCCGGTGCCGGAAAAATGGGCGTGGAAGCCGAGAGCGCTTCGGGTCAGCCGGGGGTCTATCAAATTTCGCAGCGCGCGGATTTTTTCAGCGTGGTGGTGAGCATCGACACTATGAATCGCCGTCCGCTCATCAACACCCGCGACGAACCGCACGTCGACGCCAGCCGTTATCGCCGGTTCCACGTGATTCTCGGCGATTCCAACATGAGCGAGTGGGCGACTGCGCTCAAAATTGGAACGACCGCGCTCGTGCTCGATTTAATTGAGCGCAACCAGGCGCCGCAGCTGGAGATAGCCCAGCCGATCGACGCCAACAAATCGATCAGCCGCGATCAAACTTACGATTGGATCATCGAGCTCAAAGACGGCCGTAAAATTTCCGCCATTGAAGTGCAGCGCATTTATCTTCGTGCCGCGGCGAAGGTGGAGAGCGACGGTCCTAACGAGGATCGACAGTGGATCTTGCAAGAGTGGGAGAATGTTCTGAACGATCTCGAGCGTGACGTCATGACCACCCGTGACCGGGTCGATTGGGCAGCCAAGAAATTTTTGCTCAACGCGCTCCAGGAAGAAGAAAAACTGTCCTGGACCGATCCGTGGCTGCAATCGATCGATCTCGAATATCATAATGTCGATCTTGAATCGGGATTGTATTACGAACTGGCGCGTCAGGGATCGATCCGGCGTCTGGTGAAAGAGGAAGAGATCAAGACCGCGATTTTCACTCCGCCGGAAACAACGCGCGCATTCTTTCGCGGCCGTTCCGTCGCGCGGTTCAACGATCAAATCGCATCGATTCAATGGGATGAGCTTGTCTTCGCCAACGGCGCGCTCTCTCGACGAATCGCACTGCCCGAAGCCTTTGCCGACACCCGTCTCGAAGCGCTCAACCAAGCCGCGCGTAACGGCAAAGATTTCTCCGAATTCATACGTACCGTCACCGCGGTCGATTGATTTTCACTTAACGATGCTCGAACGAATTGGTCGCCTGCTTTTTTCCCTGGCGATAGTTGGGATCGGCGTAGAGACATTGATCGGCGTTTCCGGTCATAAGGTTGTGCCAGTAATTCCATGGCCGCCGGCGATTCCGAGTTTGGCCTACCCCGTCGGAACGATCTTTGTCCTGTGCGGGGCCGGTCTTTTTTTTCAACGCACCCTCGTCGTATCTTCGATCACGCTCGGCGTTGTGATGCTACTCTCCGGGCTCGCGTTTGACGTGCCGCGACATCCCGATCTCATGAGCGCCCCGTGGCGGACCAACGTGCTCGAACCGATCGTAGTTGGCTGCCTGGCCTGGCTTGGGTTTGGATTGGGCGGGATTCCGAGATGGCTTTATCGGACGAGCCGCTACCTCATTGCATTCGCGCTCATTGTTTTTGGCATCGCCCACTTCCAGATCCTCACCATGATTGCCAGCATGGTGCCCGCCTGGATTTCCTGGCACTGGTTCTGGACTGTTTTCTTTGGCGTAGCCTTTATCGCCGCGGGCGTAAGCTTTGCCACTGGGTTTCTGCAGCGCTGGGCGGCTTTAGCTGTGGGCCTGATGTTCGCGCTCTGGACCGTAACAATTCATTTGCCTGCTCTTATCGCAAAGCAAGTGCCGGACAACTGGTCTGACGTGTTCATTGTCGTAGCACTTTGGGGAGGTTTTTGGGCTCTTGGCTGCGAGCCGCTCCGCGGCAAAGCTGAAGGATGAAGTGTGAAATGACTACGACGTGTTTAATGAAACCAACGGTTGTCGATTTCCGACGGCAACTGTTTAATTTTAGCGAGTATCCTTTCGGCGAGCGTTACCGATGCATCGAATGAATCATCCGACATCTTGACAGGTAGCCCAAGCCGCGTCGTCAATAGGTCGCATAATTTCTTCCGATCGCGCAGGAACTTATTGCGAGCGAGCGCGACCTTGTCTCGCGTCTCATTGTCGCTCCTGGTCGATCACGACCAAGCGATCAGGCGCAGCTCGTGGGCTTGCATCAAGTTCGGGTGGGTTGGAACAACTCGGACGCTGAATCCGTAGGCACCGCTTTCAGAGGCGGGGACTGATCCTTGATAAACGTAGCTGCCGTCACCGTTGCGGCCGCTGGCGTTCAAAACCGTGATCGACGGATTCTTGATTCCGCCGTTCTCGGCTTCGCCGTGGTAGGCCTCGACCCGGACGTGGTTTGGATCGACATCGCCAAGGTTGACGTGGCAGCTGACCTGTAGCGATTCGCCAACCAAAATGTTTTGTCGATCTTTGTTGCCAACCTGCACGTCGTGAATCCGGACCTGCGGCCAGTCTTTCCGCATCCGCGCTTTCCACTGACTCAACTGCGTTGCCGGTTCGCAGCCGTTGTGTGAAAAGTTTTCGTGCGATCGCGCGGCGGGAATGTAGAGCCGCTCGGTGTATTCCTTGACCATGCGGTGTGTGTTGAAAATCGGCGTAACGCTGCGAATTGATTCCCGCATCAACTGCAACCAGGCGAGCGGCAGCCTTCCGTCCGGTTTCGCGTAATAAAGCGGGATGATCTGGTTCTCGAGCAATTGATAGAGACTGTTCGCGTCGACCGCGGTCTGCAATTCAACCGTGCCGTCATTAATCTCGGGCGCGATCGCCCAGCCGTTGATCCCGTTAAATCCCTCGTGCCACCAACCGTCCAGCACGCTGAGATTGATTCCGCCGTTCGGGCAGCATTTCATACCGCTGGTGCCGCTCGCTTCCATCGGACGAAGCGGAGTATTTAGCCAAAGATCGACACCCTGGACCAGCCGGCGCGCGATGTAACTGTCGTAGTCCTCGAGAAACACGACGCGATTCTCGAATCCGGCTTCGCGGCTGAATTTGTAAACTTCCTGGATCAAGGCGCGCCCGCCTTCGTCACGAGGATGCGCTTTGCCGGCAAAAATGAACTGCACCGGACGGGTAGTGTCGTTGAGCAACCGCTTGAGCCGGTCCTTGTCGCTGAACAAAAGTGCACCGCGTTTGTAAGTGGCGAAGCGTCGCGCGAAACCAATGGTCAAAATCTCAGGGTCGAGGATGCGATTTACATTGCGGATGGCTTCCGGCGAATCGCCGATCCGTTCTCCCCGCATGCGCACGCGTTCGCGAACGAAATCTACCAATCGATGCTTCAATTGCTGATGCGTTTCCCAAAGCTGCGCATCCGGAATGTCGATGACACGACGCCAAAAATCCGGCTCGGTGATGTGTTCGTCCCATTCGCCAAGATATTTTCGATAGAGCGCGGAAAACTCCGGCGCCATCCAGGTTTTGGTGTGAATGCCGTTGGTCACGCTGGTGATCGGCACTTCGTGGACCGGTACGCTGTTCCAAACATCGCGCCAGAGCGACTGACTGACTTCACCGTGCAATTTGCTCACCCCGTTGGAATGACGACTCATTCGGAGGGCGAGGATCGTCATGCTGAATGGATCCGAGCGATCGACCCGCGTTTGTCCAAACGAGAAAAGCTCGTCGAACGGAATGCCGAGTTCCTTGGCGAACTCGCCAAAGTATTTCCGCATCATGTCGCGCGGGAAAGAATCGTTGCCGGCGGGGACGGGGGTGTGAGTTGTGAAAATGTTGGCCGACGCGACGATTTGCACCGCCGAATAAAAATCGAGCTTCTTGTCGACGACTCGTCGGCGGATCCGCTCCAGCGCGAGAAATGCCGAGTGGCCTTCGTTCATGTGAAAAACTTCTGGCTCGATCCCGAGGGCGTTGAGCGCTTTAACGCCGCCGATGCCGAGCATGATCTCCTGGCGCATCCGCATTTCCTGGTCGCCGCCGTAAAGCTCCGCCGTAATGAGACGGTCTTCGGCATTGTTTTCGGAAATGTCGGTGTCGAGAAGGAACAAATTGATGCGGCCGACTTGCAGCTGCCAGACCTTGGCGAACACATCGCGATCCAGAATGCGCACCGAGACAAGAAGATTCGCGCCGTCGCGCTGGATTTCGCGAAGCGGCAGATGATGAAAATTCTGATTGAGACTGACCGCCTGCTGCGCACCGTCCTTGTCGATCTCCTGCCGGAAATAACCGTGGCGATAAAGCAGGCCGACTGCAACGAAGTTCAAGTCGAGATCGCTCGCGGATTTACAATGGTCGCCGGCTAGAATGCCAAGGCCGCCGGAATAATTTGGAATCGATTCGTGAAATCCAAACTCGGCCGAGAAATACGCGACCGGTCTCTTAATCGCAGCGCCCGCTCCGGTTTTTCCATACGTGTCCTGGCGCGCCAGATAATTTCGAAAAGCGTCATGGACTTGTTTGAGCTCGCGCAGGAAAGCTTTGTCCTGGGCAAGTTCTTCCAGGCGCGCTTGTCGTGAAAGCTGCAACATGCGAACCGGATTGTGATTGGTCCGGTTCCAAAGATCGGGATCGAGATGACGGAAAAGGCGCCGTGCCGACGGCTCCCAGGTCCACCAAAGATTGAACGTGATTTCCCGGAGCGGCTCGAGCGCTGCGGGAAGCGTGGGGATCACATTATAAATCTGGAACGTCGGCATGGGCGGCGGTGAAGGGTGAAGTTGGCGAAAATTTCTTCAATCGGCAAGTTTCTCCAGGCTCCAACTGCATAACTCGCGCCAAGTGTTCACGAAGAGATTCGTTGCGGTCGCATCATCAGACCGAGAAAAAATCCCGTAACCAGGCCGCACAAATGGGCCGATGTGCTGACCTCCGGCGTGGAAATATCGAACGCGATCTGGATGGCAATGATGAGCAGGATATTGAGCAGGCGTTGCTTTGTCTGCCACATCTGGCGATTTCGAAAAAGAAATCCGGCCCACGCACCGACAATTCCCATCACGCTGCCGGACGCGCCGACCAATTCGGCCGGACGCACGATTTTAAATAGAGTGAGCAGAACAACTCCAGCCGTCGACCCGATTCCTGAGATCAAATAGCAAATCGCGAATCGGATCGTACCGAGAACTTTTTCCAGCGGCGGTCCGAGCACATAAAGCGCTAAAAGATTGAACCCAAGATGAAGAAAGTTGAAATGCAGGAAAAGCGCCGTGATCAGCCGCCAGAACTCGCCCTTCTGGATTACGGCAAAAAAGTCGAGCGACCCGAGACGATGGAGAATCACCGAATTGGCCAGCGCCCCTCTCCAGAGCTCGATGCAAAACACCGCGAGATTCAGGACAATCAGAACGATCACTACCGGAGCGCCGCGTAACCGTTGTCGATCTTGCGACGCGGCTTCGCTTGGAACGTTAGCGGCTGCGCCGTGTCGCATTTCCAGTGTGCGGAAGACTCGAACTTGATCGCGCAATTGCGGCGTGGGATGCAAGAATTGCAGCGCGGTCGCGAGTCGTCTGGCCGATTCGTAGCGGCCCTGGGCGGCGAGCTGAGACGCTTTCCTCAACCCAATCGTCGGCAGAAATAAAAGCGCGAACCAGGCTCCGCCGCCGATGTAACCGGCGCGTGTTGGAACGACGTACCAGGCGATACCGGTGATTACAAGAACGATTGTGGCAGCGACGCGCCAGCCGCGAACGACTCCACCGGGCCGCCAGGCCCGCGCCAAAACCAGCAAGGGCGAGATGATGGCGATGAACAAGAAAATGTGATTCAGGTCCACGAGCGAAGGTTGGAGGTTCGACTTTTGAGGTTTGAAGTCAAACGCTGGTGGTTATTGTCGATCTTACTTATGCGAATCACGGTCACTGATTATCTCGATGTTGTCTCTTCGTGGTGCTTTTGGTCCGAACCGACGTGGGCGGAGTTGAAAAAGCGTTACGAGGATCGCGTCCAATTTCAGTGGAAGATCGCGCTGATGGACCCGAGCGGTTTGCCGACATCGCGCGAACAGGAGCAATGGTTTTACCGCCGGAGCGGAATGTTGATGCGCTCGCCCTTTATGCTGAATACCGATTGGTATGATGCGAGCCTGAAAGAGTGGTTGCCGCCAAACGCGGTAGCTGAGGCGGCCAAGGATTTTAAGATAACCAATGATGGCGTCCGGCTGGCGCTGAGTCACGCCGCGTTGCGTGACGGGAAAAAAGTCAGCGATTGGAATGTCTGCGCTGAGATCGGCGCGGCAGCCGGCAAGATCGACAAAAAGAAACTCCTCGAGGCGGCGCAGTCTTCGGCGGTCGAGAAGCGTTTGCGCGCGTCGACGGCCGAGTTTCACGCCATGCAAATTACCCAGCGGCCGACTTTCGTGGTCGATACCGAAATCGGCGACCGGGCGATTTTTTCGGGACTCGTAAGAATCGAACCTCTGACGGCCACCATCGATGGTATGCTCGAAGACGCGATTAGTTACGCCGCGCACAAAGCGCACTTTGGCGACCCACCGCCGAAGTGAATCATGGTAGGCGCGTGTCCTGCTTGCTTAGTTGAGATTCGTCTTGCCAGCAGTGAAATGTTGCCTACAACTTCCCTTCGGCTCGTGGTTATGACGCGGGCACTTCGTTGGGGTCATCGCAGCCGCGGCGAAGTAGAGTGTATCGACGTTTCGCGAAAGTGGATGTCGATCGTTGCGATGACAGAAATACCGGCGAACTGGCGCACTCCCGCTTCGCCGTCCAGGAGATAAAAGTAATCTGCAACCACAAATTCGTGTAAACGGCCGCATTCGCGCTCGCGAAGTCCGGGTCATTTTGGGAACCAGCGGCCAGCAACTTGGCGTGATGAAGTTGTCAGACGCCTTGCGTGAAGCGCAAAACCGAGGACTCGATCTGGTCGAAGTCGCGCCCACTGCCAATCCGCCGGTCTGCAAAATCGTCTCGCTCGGAAAATTCCGTTACGATCTTTCCAAGCACGATAAGGATAAGAAAGCCGGTGGCGCGCGGCTCAAGGAAATCAAGTTTCGGGTCAATATCGACGAGCACGATTATCTGACGAAAGTCCGGCACGGCGAAGAATTTCTCGAGCGCGGCAACAAGGTTCGGGTGCAGCTTCAATTTCGCGGTCGCGAAATGGCGCATCAGGAATTCGGGATGCAGCTAATGCATAAGGTCCGCGACGATCTTTCCGGTATGTCACAGGTCGAGATGGAACCGAAGATCACCGGCCGCAACATTACCATGACGTTGACGCCGCTGCCGGCCAATCGCCGCAAGCGCCGTTTCATGCCGCCGCCGAAAGAGAAAGCTGCTGCCGCAGCCGATTCCCAGAACGGCGCGAAATCCTGAGCGGCGTTGCGATTGCCGAAATCGTTCAGGGTTTCTTTTTCTTCGGCGGCCCCGGCGGAGCTGCAACCGGCGTTTCGGTCGGAACCGCATTCTGCGATTGGATTTTTAGTAAACGCGCTTTGCGGTCGAGCGCCTCTTTGTTCTTGCCGTTGATCTTCAGCGCAGCGTCGTTCTCGGCCATCGAGTTTTGCAGATCGCCGCGCGTCTCATAAATCCAGGCGCGGTAATTGTGAAACCGGATTTCGCCCGGGTTGAGCTTGCTCGCTTCGGCGTAATCGGCGAGCGCCTTATCGTAATCGTTGATCTTCGTTTCAATCGCCGCGCGTTGCTCGTAGGCGTGTGCATCCGGCTTGATCTTAATCGACTCGGCCAAATCGTTCAGCGCGTCTTGGAAGCGCTGCTCGTTCGCGTAAGAAAAAGCGCGCTGTTGATAGGCGAGCGCCAAACTCTGCACGTATTTTCGGTCCATTTCTGAGGCTTTGCGAAAACGCTCGATCGCTTTTCCCCAATCCTGTTCTTTGGCAGCTTGCGATCCTTCGCGCGCGATTTTTGCAGCTTCGGGATTCCCTTCCTGCTGCGCGGCTAAAGCAAAGGACAGTCCAAATGCGGTGACAAGGCAGATGGCAAACAGTGTTTTCATGGTTAGCAAATTTATCGAGGATAAGCTTGACCAAACAATTCGAAATTGGCCATCATAAATCTCGCGCGCGCCGGACGCCTCAGGTCTGTTCCGGGGTAGGCAACTGTTCGATGTCGATCTTCGGCTCCGGTTCGGCGGCGGCCTGGGCTGGTCCGGGCTCATTCACGCGCGTAATCCGTACAGCCCGCCCGGTCTTTTCGTCGATCTCAATCAGCGCGCCATGCAAACGAACTTCGCCGGACGCAACCGGAAACGGGGCCGGCAGATTCGACACAAACCGGTTCATGATCGGTTCGACCGCCCGTCCAAGAATCGAATTCACCGGGCCGCACATTCCGGCGTCGCACAAAAACGCGGTGCCGCCGGGGAAGACTTGTTCATCCGCGGTTTGGACATGGGTGTGAGTTCCAAGGACGGCGGAAACTTTGCCATCCAGAAAACGGCCCATCGCGATTTTCTCACTCGTGGTTTCGCCATGAACATCGACAATGATGTTTGGCGTTTCCTCGCGGAGTTTGGCGACAGCGGTTTCCAGAGCGCGAAACGGGTTGTCCAAAATTGGCTGCATGAATGTGCGGCACTGTACGTTGATGACGCCCACTTTGCCTTTGCCGGTCTCGAGCACGATCGAGCCGTGGCCGGGAGCGCCTGGCGGATAATTGAATGGCCGTAGCAATCGCGGCTCGGTGTCGATGAACGACCAAATATCTTTTTGGTCCCAGATATGATCGCCGGTCGTCACTACCGCCGCGCCGGCGCGGAGAAGATCGATCGTGATCTTACCGGTAATGCCGCGGCCAGCGGCCGCGTTTTCTCCGTTCACGATAGCGAAGTCGACCGCATGTTGCTCCTTTAATTCCGGCAGTCGGGCAATGACCGCATTGCGGCCGGGCTCGCCCACTACGTCGCCGAGAAAAAGTACCGTTAGCATTGAACAGGATCGTATTGCACAGGTTCAAAACGTCGATGCTAATTCGCCATTCGCTCATTGTTTGTGCGTCATTTTCTTTCTGCCTGTCGACCTTTGAACGGAACGCGCACGCAGCGGACAATCTCGGAATTCTAGGCGGTAAACCGGCGTGGGAGGTTCTCGAACATTACCAGCGCACGATCACCCGCGACGAGTTCGCGCACCTGATAAACGATGTTTACTGCACGCACGGAATTCCCGACGACCTGATCAAAATCGACAGCGACGTGGCGCACATTGTGACGACGCGGGAGCCGCACGCGGAATTCACTTTTCAGTTTGCGCCCGATGAAAATTCGAAAGCGCGAATACCGCGACTATGGCGTCCGGCGAAAGCGTTGCCGCCCGCCAAACCGAACAAGCCGTTGGCCGGATTGCGGATCGCGCTCGATCCCGGCCATCTCGGCGGCAAATGGGCGAAGATGGAAGAGCGCTGGTTTAAGGTCGGCGACACCAAACCGGTGACGGAAGGCGATCTCACGTTGCGCGTGTCGCGAATGCTCGCGTCGCGATTAAGAAAGCTTGGCGCAACGGTGTTGTTCGTCCGTAACAGCACTCAGCCGGTCACGTCGAAACGTCCTTCCGATTTCAAAAAGCTCGCGCGAGAAATTTTGATCAAAAACGGCGTGCCACGCCCACGCGACGAAGTTTTGAATCCCCGAGATCCAGCGAAGGAGGGCACGATCAAGTTTCAAAGCGAGATTCTGTTTTATCGCTACAGCGAGATCCGGCGACGGGCGGTGCTGGTGAACACGAAGCTGCATCCTGACCTCGTGCTGTGCCTTCACTTCAATGCCGAAGGGTGGGGCGACCCAGCGAATCCGACTTTGATCGACAACAATCATCTCCATTTGCTCGTGAACGGTTCGTATTTGCAGGATGAACTCCAACTCGATGACGAGCGATTTGAACTGATCCGGCGTTTGCTCAGCCGCGCCTACGACGAAGAACTCCCAATCGCCGACACAGTTGCGAGTTCAATGGCCAAAGCGACCGGGTTGCCGGCGTTTCAATACCCGACCACGCTGACGACGACGAAAGTTGGATCGAGCGGTTACGTTTACGCGCGCAATCTGCTCGCCACTCGGCTGTATCGTTGCCCGGTCGTTTATTGCGAGCCGTATGTCATGAACAGCAAGGACGGGTTCGCGCGCATTCAAGCGGGCGACTACGAGGGGACAAAGGAAATCAACGGCGTGCAGCGCAAAAGTATTTTTCGAGAATATGCCGACAGCGTGGCGGAAGGATTGCGTGATTATTACTCAAACGCGCGCGGCGGCGATTGATTATTTTACGGTCCTCAATTGCACGCAATCGATCAGCGCCTCGCGCGCGCGGACATCGCTGACAATCACAAGATTGTCGCCCGCTGCCGTCATCTTTTGATCGCGCAAAAGTTTCTGCGCGGTTTCGATGGTCGCGTTTGGGTCGTCGCTGAATTCGATTCGGATCGGAAAAACACCCCAGCAGATCGACAATTGTCGCCGAACTTCTTCGCTCGGTGTGAAGGCGAAAATCGTCGCCCGATGCGGTCGAAGATTTGAAGTATTGCGCGGCATTCGGCCGTGCCGCGTGAAGACCATGAGCTTCGCGCGGGGGAGAGAATTGGCCAACACCACTGCCGCCGCTACCGTCTTTTGTCGCGCATCTTCTAAAATCGCATCCTCGGCATAACCAGCTCCGCCACTCCGCTCGATCCGAGCAGCCACGCGATTCAAAACATCGACACACTCGACCGGATAATGTCCAACACTGGTCTCGCCGCTAAGCATGATCGAGTCGGCCTGTTCGAAGACAGCGTTCGCCACGTCAGTGATCTCGGCCCGGGTCGGAATCCGGTTAGTGATCATCGATTCCAGAAGATGGGTGGCGACGATCACCGGTTTCCCCAATCGAATACAATTTTTGACGATGCGGCGCTGGATGATCGGTAATTCTTCCATCGGCACTTCGATTCCGAGATCGCCGCGAGCAACCATCACGATGTCGGCCGTCTTGATAATGTCTTCGATAGACTCGACCGCCGCCTGATCCTCGATCTTCGCCACCACGCACGCTTTGCTTTTCTTGCGGGTGAGCAAATCTCGAAGTTCATCGAGGTCACCGGGTTTGCGGACAAAACTGAGGGCGACGAAATCGACCCCGAGCGTCGCGCCAAGCGTCACGTCCGCTATGTCCTTTTTCGTCAACGGCGGAAGACTGATGTGGACGCCGGGCAGATTGATGTGCCTGCGCGAGCCCAGCTTCGCTGGGGTAAGGACTCTGCAAATGGCGCGGTTCTTTTTCTTTTCGACGACCTTCAGTTTGATCAAACCGTTGTCCACCAACACGGCTTCGCCGGTGTCGATGTCGTCAATAAACTTGTCGTAGTTCACCGAAACCGAATTCTTCTTCGTCGGCTTCGCGCCGCGGACCGTGAACTCGAGTGTGTCACCTTTCTTTAATTCCAACGGCGCTTTTACCGGTCCCGTCCGGATTGCCGGACCTTGTGTATCCACCAAAATTCCGACTGTACGCTTGAGTTGATCGGCGAGCTGCCGGATTCGCGGAACAATTGTCCGGACCCAATCCGCGCTTGCGTGACTCATGTTCAGGCGGAAGACGTTCGCGCCGTGGGCGATCAACTGCCGAATGACGTCGGTCTTTTCCGTCGCTGGGCCAAGGGTGCAGATGATCTTCGTCTTTCGCATACGACGATGTCGAACTTAGCAGATGTCGATGTTGTAAAAAACAAGCGGCGCGCCTGAATCAAGCGCGCCGCTTCCAACGTGATTAGTGAAGATTTACTTGAGTTTGCCCTGCGTTTCCTGGGCGAGCTTGAGATGGGCACTGACCATCTTAGCGCCCTTGGCGGCGAACTTCTTGAGGTCGGGATCGGTGCCGCTTTGGGCTTCCTTCTGGAATTCAGCCAGGTCCTCTTGATGGTCTTTGACCATCATATCCATGTAATCCTTGTCTGATTTCCATTTGCCGGGCGCCTTTGCACCGGGCAACGCGACGCCTTCCTCCTTCGCCAACGCCATCAGCTCGTTGTTCGCCTTGGAGTGATCGGTCACCATCCGGTTGCCGAATTTTTTCACGTCGGCGTTTTGCCCGTTTTGGGTCGCCAGTTTGCCCCACTCAACTTCCATCATGCCGCCTTTAGCTGCGTTCATCATGAAGGTTTTGTCAGCCGCGCTCAGTTTACTGGCCGCTTTGGCTGCCGGGCTGGCAGCAGGTTTGGCTTTGGGAGCGTCGGAGTTGGCTCCGGTTCGTAAAGGCGGATAGGCATTGAGTGCGCTACTCGTCGTTGCCAGACATAGCGCCGCGACAGCCACCGCCGGCACTGCGATTTGTTTGATGAGATTGTTTTTCATAGGTGTTGGTAGGTTAAAAAGATACCGCTGTTCGGCAATTATATGTTCGCATGTTGTCACATCCTTGGATGTAAACGCAACCCATCGATTCCGGCTGGTAACGTCGACAACCGCCGCGGCGGATGCCGTTATCCCTGGCGATAGGAACTTTCCACCCGCTCAGCAACGTCCTTGTATCCGTAATCCGCTTCGTAGATCTGCTTCATGCAATTGAGCGACTTTTCCTTTTCGCCGATTTTTTCGTAAACGATGCCGAGGTTGTAGACGATCTCCTTCTTCATCGGGTCCATTGTCAGAATCTCTTTCGCGGCGTCCTCGAATTGTTTCATCGCCAGATCGAGCATGCCGAGCTCGCGGTAACAAACGCCGAGCAGATTCATCGCTTTCAGACGCGCGTTCGGGTTCTGCCGCGCCCGCTGCAATTCCGGAACTGCTTCGCGGAATCGCTGGGCGTTGACCAGGTGTCCGCCCAGCTCAAACCGCAGGTGGAGATCGGTCGGATTGCGCGCCACGCGCCTTCCTGCTTCATCGATCAGGATTTCCGCCCGCTTTTTCTTCGCGGCGACCAGTTTCTCGATCTTTTTGGCGTAATCGGCGTCTTTTTCATTGTGGGTGGCGAGATATTCCTCGTGCGCGGCGATCTCACGCTCGGTTTCGCGCATTTCTAAATCCGAAACTTTGCGGACTAGACCGGCATCGCCTGCCCCAGTCAGGTCGACCGCCGTCTGATACCAGAGGATCGCCGACTCGATGTCGTCCTTTTGTTCATAAAGTCCGGCCAGCCGTCGGGCCAGATCGACATTGTTCGGCTGCGCTAGTTGTTTGGATTTCATTTCGGCGATTTGTTGGTCGAGCGATTCGCCGGCCAATTGCATTCGGCTCTGTTGCTCGAGTGAAACCGCAACGTCCTTGTCTTTGATGAGCTCGCGATAACTTTCGGCCTGGGTCCATCCGCCGGCGCTCATTGACGCGCGCGCCGACGCGTCCTTGCCCAATCGAAGCGCCGTTGCATCCAACGGATCGATTTCGTTGATGCGATTGTAAACTTCAACCTCCTGCTCGCTCTGACCGATCGCGTGGTAGAGGTGCCCGAGCTCGTGCAGCAACTTCACGTCGCGTGGATTTTCCTCGAGCAATGTGCGCAGCGCGAAGACCCCGATCTCCGGCCAGCCTGCCGCCACCGCCGCTTCCTTCAAAAGGAGATTGGCTTGGCGATTATAAGGTTCCTCTTCCAAGACTTTTTCGATCCTCTCCACCGCGCGCTGCGGCGCTTTCTTGACCTCACGCTGCGCTCTCATCACCGCGATCGGCGTGGTCGAAATGTGGAAGAAGCTTTTCTTGGCTGCTTTTTGTTTGGCGACTTCGGCCCGTCGCAGCAATTGCCGGCCGGTTAGGAATTCCGGTTCCTGTTTCAAAATCTCTTGCAAGAGCGAGATCGCGTAACCAAAATTGCGCAGGTCCATCGCCGCTAGCGCCTTTAACCAAAGAGCGCGCTGCCCTTCACTCAGTTCTTTCTCGGTCTTAACCGGCATGAGCAATTATTCTATTACAGTAGATCAAGCTGCGGTTTCTCTGCCTTGGGCATCGTGGATGCCGATCTTTTCCGGCGTGCCTTTGGTTGTTCGGCAGCGCCGTTCGAATTTTCCAGGTGCGCCAGAATTTCCTTCGCTCGATCGAGAATTTCCTTGGGCAAACCGGCGAGTCGTGCGACTTGGATCCCGTAACTTTTGTCCGCGCCGCCGGGAATGATTTTGCGAAGGAAAATGATCTGCTCGTTCCATTCCCGGACCGCGACATTCAAATTGCAAACGCCTGTGCGCTCCGCTGCCAGTTTGGTTAGCTCGTGGTAATGCGTCGCAAACAGCGTCCGCGCTTTGATCTTGTCGTGCAAAAATTCCGCGACGCTCCACGCGATCGACAATCCGTCAAATGTCGATGTTCCGCGCCCGATCTCATCCAGGATGACCAGACTGCGCTCGGTAGCGTTGTTCACGATGTTCGAGGTCTCGTTCATCTCGACCATGAAAGTCGATTGACCCCGGGCGAGGTCATCGTTCGCTCCGACACGCGTGAAAATGCGATCGACCAATCCGATTTCGACGCCCGCGGCGGGGACGGAACTGCCGATCTGCGCCATCAACACGATTAACGCGACTTGCCGAATGTAAGTCGATTTGCCCGCCATGTTCGGCCCGGTCACGATCGCCAATCGAACATTCTCGCCGTCGAGCGTCGTGTCGTTCGGTACGAACTTCTCTTCTACGAGATTCTGGTCGAGCACCGGATGTCGACCGTCCTTGATCACGAGGCGCAACGATTCGTTCAACATTGGCCGGCAGTAATTGAAAAGCCTGGCGGTTTCGGCGAGCGAGCAAATTACATCGGCAACGGCGATCGCTTCCGCTGTCCGTTGAATCGGTCCGAGCGCGCGCAGCGTTTCCTCCCGGAGCTTTTGAAAGAGTTCGTACTCCAAATGTCGTGCCCGTTCATCGGCGCCAAGAATCTTTCCCTCCATCTCCTTCAATTCCGGCGTGATGAAGCGTTCGCCGCCAACGGTTGTCTGTTTGCGCGTGTAATTCTGCGGCACGCTCCCGAGGTTCGATTTGGTCACTTCGATGAAATAACCGAACACGGAATTGTAACGGACCTTGAGCGATTTAATTCCGGTCGCGGCCATCTCGCGTTCCTGAAGCTGGTTGATCCAATTTTTGCCGTCGCGTGATGCATTTCGGAGCTCGTCAAGATCGACATCGTAGCCGTCGCGAAATATTCCGCCCTCTTTCAAAGCCATTGGCGGATCGTCTACCAACGCTTTGGTCAGTTTCTCGGCTAGGGCCGGCATTTCCTGGATTTCGTTTTGCAATCGTTGCGCCAGCAATTCGACTTCGCCTGGCTCATTGACGCGATTCGCTCCGAAGGCGAGCCGATCGAGCAACTTCTGTAATTCCGCTTTGAGTTTCGGTATTTGCTCGAGCGAATTTTCTAGGGCAACCAGATCCCGCGCGTTTCCAGAGGCCTGACTCAACCGCCCAACGGCGCGCTCCACATCGCGGATCGATTTCAATTCCTCTCGAATTGACGAGAGCAGATCCGGCTCCTGCAACAAATCCGCGATCATCTGCTGCCGGCACCTGAGCTCGGTCAAATCGCGCAACGGCTGCAAAATCCAGGAGCGCAATTTGCGCGCCCCCATCGGCGTGATCGTGCGATCGAGCACCGCGAGCAAACTGGTGTCACGCGCGCCACGCGATTCGACCAGCTCAAGATTTGTTTGCGTGGCAGCGTCGAGCAGCACGTAATCACTTGGCGCGTCACACTTCAGGGACCTGAGATGATCGATCTTGCGCCGAAGCTGATGCTTTAAGTAATGCACAATCGCGCCCGCCGCGGCGATCGCCGCCGGCAGTTGCGCGCAACCAAAGCCGTCCAGCGATTTTACCTGGAAGTGTTCGCACAGGGTGAAACCCGCGTGCTCGGGCAGAAATGCGTAGCTGTCGTACTCAATCGCATGATCGAATTGCCCTAACGATTCCTCTTGTTCGGCGCTGACCAGCAATTCGGACGGCGAAACACGGGCCAGCTCGTCGAGGAGTGCTTGTCGATCGTGCAATTGAGTGAGACGAAATTCGCCGGTGGTGAGATCGGCATAGGCAAAACCAAAAACGCCGGCGTCGACGTAAACCGCGCCGAGGTAATTCGCGCGCTTGGCGTCGAGCAAATTCAATTCGCTCACCGTGCCGGCGGTGATGATCTGGGTGATGTCGCGCGAAACGATTTTGCCCGGCTGCGGCTCGCTCGTTTGATCGCAAATCGCGACTCGCCGGCCAGCCTTGATCAACTTGGCGATGTAACCCTGAGCCGCGTGATACGGCACCCCGCACATCGGCACCTGATTGCGCTTGGTCAGCGCGACGTTGAGCAAGACGGAAGCTTCCTTGGCATCCTCGAAAAACAGTTCATAAAAATCGCCCAATCGAAAAAGCAGGAGCGTGTCCGCAGGAATACTTTTTCGCAGCCGCTGATATTGCTGCATCATGGGGGTAAGCGCGTCCTGCATACCGGATTATTTTACTCAGGAACCCGGGAAAGCAGGAACTCAAAATCATGTTCGGCTGATCTTCGAATTTCGGCGTTGGACGTTGAGCGCTGGGCGTTCGAGGTTTGCTTCGATGGACGGCTCTTTTCAAATCCGCCTCGCAACCAATAGCGACGTTGAGGTAATCAGTTGGCACCGGGCACGAATGTTCAGCGACATGGGCGAGCTGCCGACAGAATTGTTCGATTCATTCCGCGCTCAATCGCTGGAGACGCTCAAACGAATATTTGAAGAGGGAACTTATGTCGGCTGGCTGGCGAGCCCGAACAATGAACCGGGAAAAATTGTCGCCGGAGCCGGCGTTCAACTGCGCGAAGTTTCGCCGCATCCGCAGCCGAAGGCGAACCGCAAGGTCGACATTGTCTCGGGTCGGCAGGCGATCATTCAAAATGTGTATACCGAACCCGAATGGCGTCGGCGCGGGTTGGCCGCTCTCTTAATAAAGACAATTGTCGACTGGACCCATGAGACGAGGATCGAGTCCGTCGTGCTGCACGCGTCCGACGAAGGTCGCGCAGTTTACGAACGACTTGGCTTTATCGCCACGACAGAAATGCGTCTCAGTCGTTAGGATAAAACGGCTGCGCCGGCGGCACGAAATCGTCCGGGCGTTCTGTGTAGACGCGTCGACGCGACCGCGAAGGATAGATTCCATTGTCGTCATAGCGGCGCGGAAGAATGACGACTCGACCGGATGTCAATTTCACAATCGGCCTTCCATCTGGCGTCCTGCCGATTATTCGGGCGCGACCTCGGCCTTGGTTGGTTGGTCCGCGGTCGTAATTGTCTTCATTTGGAGAACGTCGAACAACCCGATCGTTTTCCGATGTCGATCTTCGAGTCGTTACAGTCGGTTTTGTTTCGCGCATGTTGGATTCATTCGTCTCGGCTGCCGAAGATTGGGCCGAATTTTCCGAGGCGTCCGCAGTTGCTGATGATGGCGGCTCGCTCGGTCCGAACGCCGGCGAAGAAGGTTCGGACGGTCGCACGGCCGAGTTAGTCTGATTGCTGGCGATTGCTGGACTTGCGGCAGGCGCATTGGCCTGGGCTGTTTGATTCTGCTCAACGTCGGTCGGCGCATTCTCGGTTGTCTCCGCCACTGACGGCGATTCGCTTGGGGCTGGTTCATTCGCGGCAATCGGCGCGACGGTAGCCGTCTCTTTGTGCGATGCTGCGAACTTCGATGTGTCTGGAACACCGATCGGAACGCCGATTTTCTCGGTGCGACGCAGAAACGGAATTTGGTCGTGGAAGAAATATTCGGCGGCGGCTGCGGTTGCCAGGAGAACCACCATCACGGCGGCAAATCCGCGCAACACTTGCGCGAGCGGGCTTGCCGTCGCCCTCTCTTTGGTTTTTCTCGGAACTACTGCCGCCAGCGGAATTCCGAATTTCCGGCCAAGGGCCTGACGTCCCTCGATTTTTGTCAGGCAATCCCGCATCTCGCGTTCCAGCGCGACCGGATCGTGCGGCCGGTTCGCCGGATCTTCGCGCAACAGGGAAACCAGGAGGTTATGCAGCGGTTTGGGCGCTCTGCGCAGTTCCGGCAAACGGCGAATGCGCAATCGCGCTTTCATTCCGCTGACCGCGAGTGGCGCCGCGCCTGTCAGGAGGAAACACATCGTTGCGCCGAGCGAATACATTTCCGATTCAAAATTGATTTCTTGATTGAGACGTTGCTCTGGACTCGCGAATTGCGGAGAGATCGCCGGCGCGATTTCGGGCGCTTCGTTGCTGTCGGAATGCAGCTCGAGACCGGCGAGGCCAAAATTCAAAAGTTTTACGAACGGCCAGCCGCCGTCGGGCGATTCACCCGGCACGATCACCAAGTTCGATGGCTGAATCGCGCGATGCGTTAAATTGAAGAACGCGGCCACGCCGAGCGCGCGAACCACTGCCAGTCCGACGCGCAACGCCGCGTTGACTGCCATCGGACCGTTCTCGACAATCCACGAATCGGCGGTTTCGCCTTCCAAATGTTCCGAGACCAGCACGAAGTAGTCGTGGTCGGTCCCGACTGCGAGCGTCCTGGCGATATTAACGTGATCGAGTTTCTGCGCAATTTCAGCGCGTTCTTTGAGTTGTTCGCGTTTTTCGGGCTCGATGGTGGCGAGCGGAATCAACTGCAGGCGCACCGGTTCATGCGTGCGGGTGTCGATCGCCTTGTAATTGATCGCCGCGCCGGTTCGACTAACCTCCCGGCCTTCCTCTCCGGTGCAGATGCGGTAATGCTCTAAGAAAGTCGTGGGTTCCATACCTGTGATGGCCCGGTTGGCAGGGTATTAACAATCATCTCAGACCCGGAGTTGCGCGAGACTTTTGTTCGGCTGGGCTTGCTGTTAGCCGCCAGTCCGACTCGGACTCATCGCGAGGCGAATGATCGCTTGAATTAACTGCGGATATTTGACGCCGGCTTTCGAGGCCGATTGGGCGAAATCTTCATCGGCGGCGAGGTGCGGATTCGGATTCGCTTCGATGAAATAGAGTTTGTTCTCGGGCGAGAGTCGCAAATCGATACGCGCGTAACCGTCAATGGTGAGCAATCGATAAATATCTTTGCAGGTCTTCTCGATTTCCTTCACCAGGGCAAGATCGAGATTCTCGGGGAACTGTCCTTCCAGTCCCCAGCGCTTCCGATATTTCTCATCCCATTTCGCCTTGTAGGTCGCGATCTTCGGTTCGTTAGGCGGCACCTCGCGAAAGATCAATTCGCGAATCGGAAGCACCGTCAGCTTTACGTTCCCCATGATGCTCACGTAAAGCTCCCGGCCGTCGATGTACTCCTCGGCGATCGCGTCGCTCTTGTATTTCTCGTGAACGAACGCGATGCGCTCGCGAAATTGCTCGTCATTCTGAACGAACGATGCCCGCGAAATTCCGTACGACGCTTCTTCCTTCACCGGCTTCACCAGAATCGGGAACTTGAGTTGCCGCGGTCCGCCGATCCGTTGCCCGCGCGGGATCACCACGAAGTTCGGCGTCGGGATTCCGTGATGTCCGAGAATCTTTTTGGAGATACCTTTGTGTTTGCAAAGGGTCAGCCCAGTTGAGCCGCAACCGGTAAACGGCACGCCTTGCATTTCGAGCAGCGAAACGATGTTCTGGTCGAACCCTGGATTGTTTTTGAATTGCTCGACCAAATTGAACAGTACGTCCGGCTCGAAGCTTTCCATTTTTTGCCGGACAAGATCGACATCGTCGAAGATGGCGAGATGTTCGGCGGTGTGACCGAGTTCGCCGAGCGCAGCCATCACATTCGCTTCGGTTTGCCACTCCTCGGTTTTCATTTCCTCGCTCAAATCGGCGTCGATCGGCGTCGGTTGGACGCCGTCGAACAAGACCAGGACTTTGAGTTTCTTTTTCACAACGTTACTTCGTGCGTTTGAATTTGCCGGTGAAGAGATAATTCATCACCAGCGTCGTGATGTAGGAGGCGACTCGAAAATCCTGCTGCGGATCGTCGTTGGCGACCCGCAACCCGAGCTCGTCGCTGCGGTCGATCAAGCGAGTAAGCAGTTTGTTCACCCGAAATTTTTTCTCGTTCGTAAACTGGGCGACCGAATTCATGATCCGCCGCCGCCGTTGGCGCAGATAACTGCTCGCCTTGATCCCGGTTGGCGCGGAAAACAACTGGCGAAGATCGACATCGTAGAAGCCGGGATACGTTTCTTCGAACGCTTTCCGTTTCCGCGCGTAATAGGTCTTGAGCTTTACGTTAAGGAAATTGTATTCGGCCTCGCGATATTTCGGCAGATGCGTCGGCGGTTTTCCGGCCAGCGATTTCATCAGCTCGTCGACGTATTCGAGTTTTTGGAGCGCTTTCCAGCCGGCGTAACGCTTCCGCCAATCGAACTCCGGCGTGAGCCAGATCGCGAACGTTTCCGCGAAATCTTCGTCCGGGTGCGCTTGCGCGTACCAATCGTCCAGATGCATCACGTAACTGCGACTGAAGGGACGCGGCCGGTAAAAGCTCGGCGTTTCTTCGTTCGAGGTTTGCCCGAAGAGTTGCTGCCACCTTTTCTTTCGGGTGAGCCGATAGGCATACATGTAGGCGTGCCCGGCCTCGTGCCGCATCAATTTCATGAACCATTCCGGCGTTTCGCCTTCGACTTCGAGCATCATCGTGCGCTCCAGCACGCGGAGACGATCGGGCACCAGGAAAAACGGAACGAAGATCGCCGGGATTCCTATGGGCACGAACCATTCATCGCCAATGTGGGTCGGCGGGTGAAAGGTGAGCCCTTTGGCCGACAGCTCATTATATAACTGTTGGATCAGCGGCTGAAGCGGCGTGCCCTCGAGCGTTAACCCAAGCGACGAAATCCGCCTTTCGAGTAGATCCTCGTCACTCAATGATACCCAATCGGGCGCGGCTTCCATTCTGCGCACGGTATCACTGGGAGACAGCCTGTCACGCCTCTGCCAACCCGCGAGTCTCTCAAACAAGAGACAACTTCCAGTCGTCGAGAACTGAGCGGGAGCGCAGCCAAAAATATTCATAACTGTTTCTTACAGTGCGAGAGGGACTTATGACTGAAATTGCCGTGGTGAGTTGGACAGGTACGCAAACGGCTGCTAAATAGGCAGAGATGAATCTGATCGACGTGCCGACTCGCGCCGCCCGTATGGGTGGACCAGCTGAGTAAAGGCTGGTTGGATCTCGCCAAGTTGGAGCCCGCACTTTCGCGGCACCCCAGTGGTCGAATCTCAAACCACGCGCGGGTTTTTGCGCCGGTATCCCGAACCGCATTCGGGAACAACCTTTAACAACTTAGAATTTTATGAAACCAACACCTCAAATCACCGAAAACCGGCGAGCCGGTTTTCCGTTAACCGATTACAACTATCAGCCAACGGGGGACTCAAAGACGTCCGCCGGTCGATCAATCGAGAAGCTGACCGGTTTTCACAAACTAAGCAGCGATTTTCTCGGTACCGAAATGGTCCGCGATTATGCCGTTGAATTTTCAGTCTCCACTGTGATTGCAGCGTTGTCGGCCTGGCCAATTCTCTTGAGCATCAAAGCGATCGCGCGACTGCTTTCGAGTTTGTAGCAACGCGAAAGAGGTAGAGGCGCTCGCTTGTTTACAATTAGGTGCTTGATATGAGCACCGCGGCGCCGCTTTGCTTATGAGCGATGCGCTCCAAAGTGCTCTTTGCAAGCGAGCTCCTCGTTATCGCAGGGGTTTTCTATCTCGATTACCGGGGGATTCTTCCGGTCAGCAAGACGCCTTACCTGTTTCTGCTGGGCTGGATTTCGCTGCGAATTCGTAGTCTCCGGTGGCGGAATGTTGGTCTGAACCTCGCTCAGCCGTTACTCAAACTCTTCATCATCGGCGTCGTCGTCGGAATCGGAATGGAAGCGCTCGAACTTTTCGCGACCCAACCGCTCTTGACTAAACTTCTAAATAAGGGGCCCAATCTCGATGAGTTTCGTCGGCTCATCGGAAACACCCAGCTCTTAATAATAGGTATCGTTCTAGCCTGGGTGCTTGCCGCCTTTGGCGAAGAAACCGTTTGGCGCGGTTATCTTCTGAATCGTGGCGCCGATCTTTTTGGAAGATCGACAATCGGTTGGATCGCGTCCGCGATTCTCGCCAGCCTGGTTTTCGGACTCGCTCATTTTCCGCAGGGTCCAACCGGCGTCATCGAGAACATCATCGACGGCGCGATTTTGGCCGCGGTTTATTTTGCCACGAATCGAAATCTTCTCGCACCGATCATCGCCCACGGAATCCAGGACACAGTTGACGTTCTCCTAATTTATCTGGGCGCCTATCCCGGACTCGAATCCAGAATCGCCCTCTTTTAAGATCGGCGAGTTCGCGACTTCCCGCTTCCCGAAAGCGAACAAGAAAATCCCATTTGCGGGACGGTTCGGAGAAATGTGTAATCACCCAATTCAATTTTAATTGGCTGATTGAGTGGAGTTTGTTGGTGAAAAATCCCCGCTGGCATATGGCTTGCATACCGAGTTGACGGCAGCAGTCGTCTGCCCGTTTGTTTTCAACCTCACACTCCATGCAATTACATTTTGTAGTCACACTCGTGGCGACCGCGCTGCTCGCGCCGGCCGCGTTCACTCAAGAAATGCCAGCGACCGCTCCGACTTTGGATGAGTTGGTCGCGAAAAATACCGAAGCGAAAGGCGGCGCGGAGGCAGTGCATTCGCTGAAGAGCCTTCGTCGCACCGGTAAAATGCTGGTGAATGAAGGGAAGATTCAGCTCGCTTATACCCAGATCAAGGAGCGACCGCTGGAAGTGCGAACCGAAGCGACGCTCCAAGGAATGACGGCGGTGCAGGCGTTTGACGGCAAGGATGGTTGGCAAATTTCGCCGTTTCAGGGTCGCAAAGATCCGGAGCGAATGTCGGCCGACGACATCAAATCGCTGATGGAAGATGCCGAGATGGATGGTCCGCTGGTCGATTGGAAGGAGAAAGGGAGCACGATCGAATATCTCGGCACCGAGGATGTCGATGGAACACAAGCCTACAAAATCAAAGTCACTCGCAAGAATGGTGACGTGAATTTTGTTTATCTCGATCCGGACCATTTTCTCGAAATCCGGATTTTGACCCAGCGGGTCCAACAGGGCGCGCTTGTGGAAACTGAAACTGACTATGGCGACTACGAAAAGGTCGACGGCGTGTTCGTGCCAACTTCGATCGAGGCCGGAGGCAAAGGCGATCCGGACAAACAAAAAATCGAGATCGACAAGTCGGAAGGCAACGTGCCCATCGACGACGCGACTTTTCATTTTCCAACCGCTCCAGCGAAATAATTCACGATCATGCGCTCCTTAAAATTTCTC
>DASZJH010000028.1:0-12532 GCA_035948375.1 Chthoniobacterales bacterium | reverse complement strand
CGAAGGAAGGCCGGACGTGCTCATCCGCGATGGCAAGCTTTTCCAACAAACTTTGGAGAAGGCCAAACTCACCCATCACGAGCTAATGACTGCTCTGCGCGAATCCGGATGCGCCAGCATTGAAGACGTCCGAGCCGCGCTCCTCGAGAACGACGGTTCGATAAGTGTCATACCTAAAAGCAAATGACCTGTTCACAGCTCGGCGGAGCTCGAAGAGGCAGGAATTAGGAAGTAGAAAAATGAACCGCTGTTTCTACGCTCTCGCTCCCTGACCGGGTTCGCCAGCTTGTTGCGGAGGATCGTCCTCGATCTTGGGAAGCCCTGCTGCTTCCGGCGTTTCTTCGATGATGAACCGAATCGGCGCTTCGCAGAAAACGCAATCGAGCGTGCGCAGCTCACGAACGGTTCGAAGATTTTTCTCCGCGGGTATGGAAAAGGAACGCAGGCATTCGGTGCACCTGATTACATAATGATCCCCATTCCGAGGAACCCAGACCGGTGCTCTGTCCCTCTTTATTGCCGTAGTTGCATAAGCGTTCTCCTTTTAAAGGGTCGTGCGCGCCCGTCGTATGGAAGAGGTGCTCTGCTGTCAAGAGACTCAATTCCGAGCTTTTGATTGAACGTCAATTCTCTCGCTTTTGAAGCGGCGAATTCTCCAGAATTAAATCGCGCAGAGCGAATGTCGATCATCGTCGACATGGGCCACGCCGACATCACAGCCGGGCACGGCTTAAGCTAATTATCGTTCATGCCGCACCGCCCGCTTCGATTAATTGTCGTCGAAGATCATGCAAACACGGCCGAGGGATTAAAGAAGTTCCTCAAAGCTGTGGGTTACGAGGTGTTTGTCGCCACGGACATGACCTCGGCCTTATGGCTCGCCACTTCCGTCCAGTTCGATCTCTTAGTGAGCGATCTCGGTTTGCCCGACGGCACCGGATGGGAGTTGCTCAAACACTTAAATGCCGGGCAGCGACAGATCCGGGCGATCGCATTTAGCGCTCACAATTCGCCCGAGGACCTGAAACAAAGTGCCGAAGCCGGATTCGTTGAGCATCTGCCGAAACCACTTTCGCCAACCAAACTTTGCGCCGCGATTCAACGCGTCGCGACGGTAGAGTAAGTTCAAAAGCTGAAACGCCTGCGACCGTTGACCACTGAAGGTCAGTGCCGCCTTCCTGGATTTCAGGAAGGCAGCACCACCGGTAGAGGGAAATTATTTCAGGGTTATCTCGCGCATGGTCTTGCCGCCCATGATTTCGCGGATTTCCAAGCGCTTGACCGCTAGTTGACGCTGCTGGTCGTCAGTGCCGATCATTTTCGAGCTGATCGGATCGGTTTTATCGCGCAAACCGTCCAATGCCGCCATGTTTGGGTATTGAATCATCAGCAGCATATCGTAATCCTGCTGGGTGGAGGCGTCACCGATCAGAATTTTGTAATCAGTGATGATGCCTTGCTTTTTGGCTTCGTCGTTGGTCGTTTTGAAGATCTTGGCGAGGGCTTTGAGATAATCATCTCCCATCCCAGGCTTTGTTTTGACCATCGTGATCTGCCAGACCGAACCTTCGGTATAAGGCGCAGTGCTTTGGCTGGCGTTAGTGACCGCAGCTGACGCTGAGTTTTGCGCCAAGCAAATGCTGACGGTACTCGCGGATGCAGCGATGATGATCGCGGCAGTAAGTGTTTTGGTGAACTTCATTTCATTTTCTTTCTTGTTTACTGGTTATACCCAGGCCGGTGGAGACGAGAGTCTTCCTGCGGTCCTCCAAGAAAGGGTTCGCGCAGACTGATTCGGGCTCCGGTGATGACCTGGAGATCGCGTTAAGCGTTGTCTCAGCGAAGATCCAGCCCCTCGAACTTGTTAGGCTCGGCTAAAGATGCGTTGAAACGTCGAGTGACGTAATCAACTAGCTGAATACATCATGCCCACAGCTAAGCAAACTGTTTCGGTAAGGTGCGAGTCGCACTGGCATTGTTGAGTAGTTGAGACATTGAGGTGTTACGCTCCCTGTGAACCGCAGACCGGTTTTCTGTTTGGCGATTGATTCCTGTCGAAATTGCGGCCGGCGCGAGTGCGCGTGGCGTGCTGGGCCCGGGTCTCGGGCATCCAGAGCTTAAAATAAATCTGCTTCAGTGCTCTCCTAATGTTCCTCATCGACAACTATGCCATGCTTCACTCGGTTCCCGGTATGAAATCGCAATAAAGCTTCCAAACACCATGCGTCGGCGACCAGTTAGTCGCGTAACGAGACGCTGATCTGGGCGATGTTTGCAGCGCGCGGAAGATGCAGCTTGAGCAACGCCTTTTCGGTGTCCGCCTCGGTGAGACGGTGTCTGCGCACCACCGGAAGAATGGCACTGGCGATTTCCGCGTCGCGCAATATTTCCCGAAATTGAATGTGGTGCATTTGAAGATCAACAGTCTGCTCGGGGAAGGACGGGCACGAGCGCGAAAAAGAGAATAGGGATGATCGCCACAGCAGCGGCGGCGGCGATCGTGATTATGTCGATCGACCAAGCCAGAGTGGGATCCGCCGGCTTCAGGGACAATGCGAGCGCCCCGGCGACAAACAGAAGGCCAACCGCCGAAGCCTCAGCTATAATAAATCCGAAAACTTTGCTGCGATGCTGATTAAACATTGTTGTTAGTTGGCAAGGTTAGCGGCCGTTGTCGGGATGAAATCGCCTGGAAACGTGCGAATCAGCAAAAGTTCGTCGCAGCACATCAGGGGGTTGGAGGCTGGCCGCGGCAGCGAAGCGCCGAAAAAGAGCAGCCCGGCGCCGGGACGTTTCACAATGAGCATGAGCGAAGTAAAGTGCGCTGTTTTGCGATACTGTGAGTGTCGATTCCATATCTGCTTTCCAAACCCGGGAGAAAGTTGCCGAGTGGCAGGTCAACCGAGCAAGAGCAATCTACGGCACAAACAGACATTCCCTAATCTTATTAATTAAGACGTTAAAGATCAGAGATCTGACGACAGGAGCTGCTTTACGAGTAGATTGTGGTGTGCCGACATACATTTACGAAACGACCGATCCGACCAAACCGATCCGAAACTTTGAAGTGAAGCAAAGCGTCCACGACGAGCCGCTTCAGAGCGATCCGGAAACCGGCGAAACGGTGCGGCGCATTATCTCGGCCGGTTACGGCATTCTGATTCCAGGCAAATCGGTCGGGCCTTCGGTTGGATCGGTTGGGTCACACTGAGCCGGTCAGAGATTAGAGGACAGAGAACAGTTACTGATAATGCAGAAGAAAAACTCAAATACATCCGCGCGATCGAGAGTGCTCGTGTTAGTCGATGAATCGAATGTTGGAAGCTCTGTGCGAACGGCGGGGCGCGGTCTTGATTGGCTAAAGCTGCGTGACTTTCTGTCGGGCCCGGCCACGGGACGCGAGCTGATCGAGATGGTTGTTTATGCCGGACTTCCGCCGGCGATGCCGATCTGGCAGGAAGAACGCGACAAGAAGAACAAGTTTGTGCAGTGGCTGCGCGCCAACGGATTCATGGTGGTAACCAAAGATGGGTCGCCCGCTGAGGAAGGACGTTACAAAGCCAACGTGGACGTAATGATGGCAATCGACGCGCTTGAGCTTTCGGTCGAGATGCAGCCTGATGTGGTGATTCTCGTAACCGGCGATACCGATTTCGCCTATCTTGCGATCAAATTGAGGCGACGCGGCATCCGAGTGGAAGTGGCATCGGTTTCGCAAAATCTTGGGAACCTGTTGCGATCAGCTGCGAATGAAGTGATCGATCTCGCGCCACTGTTTCGGACTTTCGAGCTGGTCCAGATCCAGAAACCGGCACCTGCCCGAGTCACGCCAGGTCAAAATCAACAGCAACAACAACGCCGACGCCGGCCTCGGCCACGTCGGATGTTTCCGCAGAGAAACAGCGAAGCTTAAATGCCCAGCGAAAGCCCTGGTGTTTTCGCCGGTTTAGGCCATAGTAGATCAAGTTTTTCTGCTGCGATTTCCGAAGCGAGGGTTGGTCCTATCTCGCCAAGAATTTAGTCCTCGTCAGCCGCTGGACTCAGTTGATCAAATTATGAAACCCGAACTTGTTAAAGCCGCCAGCGAAGTAGTCTCCAATCAGCAAATTCTCGTAAACATGGTGTCGCGCCGCGTTCGGCAACTTACCTTGGGACACCGTCCCCTGGTCGAATTCGCTCCCGGGATGGGTCATGCGGATGTCGCCCTGAGTGAGATCGCAAATGGCAAGTTGACGTTCGAATCTACCCTGGGCCAGAACGGCAACGCACCGGAGGAAGTGGTCAAGTTCCCGGGAGTCATCGTCAACAAGAAGACGAAGAAGGCAGCGTAAAAATCGCCTCGAGGTCCGAGCTGCGTTAAAGGAGAAAGGGGATGAGGCGTTTCACCCGACGTTGATAGGCCGCGTATTCATCGGGGAATTTCTGCAGCATCAATTCTTCTTCGTAGCGCAGTTTGATCCACAGACTTACGAACACCAACGGCAGCGCGATGATTCCGGCGACGTGCCCGAGCACGATCACGGTTCCGACGATCATGATCAGGAGTCCGGTATAGATCGGATGGCGCACGAGTGCGTACGGCCCGGCGGTGATCAGTTCGTGTCCACCCTTAAGCGTCACGACCCCGCTCCAGTTGCGTCCGAGCGTGAACCTGGCCCAGATACAGATCGCCAACCCGGCGATGCACAACACCACACCGGTCCACGCGATTGCATCGACGTGTGGAATCACGCGAAGACCGAACGGGTCAGAAAGTCGCGAACCTTTGAAGACCAGGTAGGCGCCGACGGCCAGCAGGAGACTGTAACGCAACAGCCTCCCTGCCCGTTCTCGATAAATTGATTGTTTTGCCCAGAACGCCGCCACCAGCCAGATAACCGCGAACAGTGTCCAGCAACCGTTAATGATTTTGAGAGCGAGAGGATAGGCGTTCAAAGCACGAAGGAGACACTAGAAAAGCGAAAAGCCGGCGCCTGAAAAGCGAAAAGGCTGGCGAATTGCAGCTCGCTGGCGAACGCGACTTCTTTCTGGCATAGTAGTTCGATTGTCGCTGGCTGGACGACTGCTCTTGATTTGTGGCACGCTGCTCGTGTTGATGGAAGGCACGCGCGGCGAAGGGAAATTTCAGTCTACGCGCAATGGCAAGACGCTCGTCTGGAACAATCATCCCAAGCCGGGCGACGCCGCGACGTGGTCGGGTGCACGCGACGCCGATGATTACGCTCACGGATTTGGCGAGCTGACCTGGTACACGAAAGAACGCGGAGTCGTTAGGCCGCAACTTTATGCGCGCTACTGGGGCCGAATGGTAAACGGGAAACTTGAGGGCCCGGTCAACGTGCACGCCCAAAGAAAAACGCATTACGCCATTTTCATCGACGGTGCGCGAGTGACGAGTTGGACGCGCGGCACCGCACCATCCCGCGCCACGGCGCGCTGGCGGGCGCTGGTCGCGAAACGCCCGTCGAACGTCGAACCCGCCTCCGCTGCGGAGCTACGGCATGGCGAGCTAGAATCGCCAGCGGCGGGCCCACTGGACGAGTCACAGCGGACTCGCGAGCCAAGTTCGAGTTGGCGCGAGTCGATCCAGGATTTGTGGAGTAATCGGTGGCCGAAGATCGACATCGACGAGTCGCTACGAGTGCTGGCGTTGCCGCCACGATCTTTGCGCATTCGATAATCTGAAATGCAGCCGGGGACGGCCGCTACCACAAGAGAAGTCAGATTGTTTGCAGCAGGTTTTTTCCTGTCATCTCAGAAGGCTTTTCCATTCCGAGCATGAACAATAGCGTTGGTGCGACGTCGGCAAGAATGCCATCGTTGCACCGGAATTTCTTCGCGTCCCGCCCGACGTAGACGAAGTGAACGAGATTGGTGGTGTGGGCGGTGTTGGGTGAGCCGTCAGGATTTCGCATCAGTTCGCAGTTGCCGTGGTCGGCGGTGACGATCGCTTCGCCGTCGAGCTGAAGCAGCCGGGGAATAATCTTGGCGCAACATTGATCGACCGTTTCGACAGCCTTGATCCCGGCTTCGACGACACCAGTGTGACCGACCATGTCCGGATTGGCAAAGTTCAGGATGATGAGATCGAACTTGTCGATGCGCTTCAGTAAATCGTCGGTCACTTCAAACGCGCTCATCTCCGGCTTGAGATCATACGTCGCGACCTTGGGCGATGGAACGAGCAGCCGTTCTTCGCCGGGAAACGGCTTTTCGACGCCGCCGTCAAAAAAATACGTGACGTGCGCGTATTTCTCCGTCTCGGCGATGCGCAACTGAGATTTCCCGGCTTTGCTGACCAGTTCACCCAGAATGTTCTTGAGCTCTTGCGGTTCAAAAATAAACGGGGATGGATAACGGACGTCGTATTGCGTGAGCGATGTGAATTTGACTTGCGGCCAGACCTCGCGATCGAAGCCGTCGAAATCCTTGAACAAGAACGCCTGCGACAATTGCCGAGCGCGGTCGGCCCGGAAATTAAAAAACAAAACGACGTCGCCGTCGCGAACGCGTTGCTCGTTCGGATACGCGAAAATCAGCGGCGGCATGAATTCATCGGTCTTGCCGGCTTTGTATTGTCGATCCAACGCCTGCGACGGAGAATCTTTGCAGACTTCGCCGCGGCCAAGCACGACTGCGTCCCATGCTTTTTTGGTCCGGTCCCAGCGGCGGTCGCGATCCATCGCAAAATAACGGCCAACAACAGCGACGATGCGCGCGCCGCTTTTTTTCAATTCCTGCTCGCACGTTTTCAAAAATTCGGCGCCACCGGTTGGTGAAGTGTCGCGGCCGTCGGTAAAGGCGTGCACGAGAATGTCCGCCACACCGGCTCTCTTGGCCGCGTTCGCGAGCGCGATCATGTGATCGTAATGGCTATGGACGCCGCCATCGGAAACCAGGCCTAACAAATGAAGCCGATGCCCGCGCGCGGCGGCGAAAGTTTCCTGCGCGACGGTACTGCGATCGAGCTCGCCGGCGGCGATGGCCTTGTTAATTCTAGTAAGGTCCTGATAAACAATGCGGCCAGCGCCGAGATTCAAATGACCGACTTCTGAGTTGCCCATCTGGCCTTCGGGTAGGCCAACGTCCGGACCGCTGGCACTCAACTTACTGCCGGGATAGTCGCGATAGAGCTGATCGTGAAATGGCGTCCGGGCGAGCAAGGTGGCATCGCCGTTTTCCATCGCCTTCGCTTTGCCACCGGGATTGATGCCCCAGCCGTCGCGGATGATCAGCATTACGGGGCCAGCCATATGCGCGAATTCTCACGACGAATGGCAAGATCGACAAGCGGTTCTTTCTCCTGTATCTGCGGCAGGAGAAATGAAGTGGCGAAATCAATTGCTGGCCCTGTTGTGTCTCGCTGTCTTCGCCGGACTCGGCGTTCTCTATGTCCAGCATTGGGTCGTCCAACGCGCGTTTGGAATCATTCTTATCATCGGCGAAGGACTCGGGCCGGAACGGATCGGGTTAACCCGGCTCTATCTTGGCGGAGCGGATGCCCGCCTGGCGATGGATGACATGCCGCATCTCGCGCTCGTAAGAAATTATTCGCGTGATTTCGCAGTCGCGGATCAAGCCGCAGCCGCGACCGCGCTGGCAACCGGAGTGAAAGTAAACAACCGTTCGGTGTCGATCTCAAATGGCAAAGCGTTGACGACGATCGTGGAGTTGGCACGGGAGAGCGGCCGGGCGGTCGGACTTATTAGTGATGGAAGTTTGACCAATGCGACATGCGCCGCTTTTTATGCGCATTCGAACAATGCCGGAGACGCGGAACAGATGGCCCGGCAATTTGTCGACGCTGGCAAGATCGACATCGGACTTGGCGCGAGCGAGGCCGAGTTTCTCCCTAAAGCAAAGCATGGCGGACGGCAGGACAGTCGCGACCTGCTGTTGGAATTGCGAGGCAATGGTTTCGATGTTGTGCACAATCGCGCAGAACTGGAGGCTATTCCGGTATGGCGTCGGGCGAAACTTTTTGGAGCATTCAGAGAAAGCCAAGCCGCCCGACCGGAGACTGGTGAAAACTGGAGCGACGAACCAAGTTTGTCCGACATGGCGCGACGCGCGATCGAGCTGCTGCAATACAACCAGCGTGGTTATTTGCTCGTGATCGACGCAGCGCGAATGCGCGAAGCCGCCGAAACGAACAATGCCGAAAAAACATTAACGGAAACCGCTGAACTGGATCGAGCCGTGGCAACGGCTCATCGTTATGCCGGTGGAAGATCGATTATCATCGTCACCGGCGATGTGGCAATGGGCGGGTTGCACGCGAATGGATTTCCATTTCGCAGGGATAGCGGAATTGCATTGCTCGGATTGAATCCGGCCGGGCAACCGTGGTTGACGTGGGCGACCGGCCCGAAAGGCATGCAATCATATGGCGCGTCGAAGTTGCCAGACAACAATGGAGCGCCGTCGAATCTTGAATCGCAAAAAGAACAATCACAACCGGCGGCCTTTTACGCGGGCTCGGCGTTACCGACGATAGGCGATGTGGCGGCGTTCGGATCAGGACGCGGCAGCGAAGCCTTGCACGGCACGATCGACAACACCGAGATCTTTAAAATTCTTCAGGACGAACTTTGAGCCCTTTGGCTTCGGCCGCAGCCGCCGAAAGCAAAAAGGCCCATCCAGTCTAACCGGACGGGCCTTTTGAAATCGGAACTGCGACTATTCGCTGATCTGTGGGACGAACACAAACGGGGGCGGGTCAGGGAGAGTTGGTGGCGGACCTTCAGCCGGCGGACCTTCGGCTACTTCCTTGGCCTCTTTGGCGTCTTTGCCTCCGCCAAAATCTTTTGCCTCACCCGCGCCTTCCGAAGCGCCAGCCAGCGCCGTATTCGCAACCGTCAGGTTCGGAATCGCGGTGGAATAGACTCCCAAGTCGGCGATGCGGCCTGATTTCGTCACCTTGAAGGTAAACTTCACATACTTCGCTTCCGTCGGACCAACTTTCATCTTGGTCACGTTTGAAGCGAGCGCCTGTTTCGCGATTTGATGCCATTGCGAGCTACCCGCAGCCAATTTTGAATTCGACGTGGAAATCGTAACCGTTCCGACGGTTTCTTGGTTCGAGAAAGATATCATATCGAAGTTCTCGATCTTCGAAAGCGAGAGAACCACTTCGCTAGTTCCATCTGGCAGCAGATAAGCGAAAGTCGGATGATCGGACAAGAGAGCGACCTGGGCGAGGTTGTCATCAATGCGCGCTCCCGCACTAAAGCGCGCAAGATTGCGCGGATGAACAGGCGCCTGGCCGCCAAATAATGGCACGCCGGTGGCAAGAAGAATTCCACAAGTGATTGCCCCGAGATGGGAAAGGCGAGATAGATGTGCGCTCATAATTTCCATAGCTACAAAAAGGATAATACCTAAACTGCCTCCTTCTTGGCAATACAAATCTTTGCCAACCCCAAAAAGACTTAACAAACGGACATCCCCTCAAGCATTGGCTCCAAAAACACAACGACCGCCCAACTGAGGTTGGTCGAAGGAAATCAGGCAAGTCGGGCGATGCCGTCGGAATTAGAGGCGGCTGGCAACGTGTTGTCCACCGAGCAGTCGGTTGCTTGCGAAAAGACCAGTGGCGGTTGCGGCACGATACTTTCTACCTCCGTCGTAGGCATAAAGCGGGATATACGAGCTACGGCCAGCATGCTCGGTCCGACAGGCGCTCCAGAGGATGGTCGGATCGAGAATGTAGGTGCCATTGGAAGTCGTCCACTCAAGCCACGCATGCGTCTTACGGCTGGTCGGGAGTCGTTTCCCAATAACGAGCCGGACGTTGTCGGCGCCCCGTGAATGCATGGCGTTGTAAAGAGCGACCGCTTTGCCTTTGCAATCTGCATAAGCGCCATGTTCAACCTCCTCGGGAGTCTTCCATTCCGTGGAGAAACCGTAAGGAATTGCGCGGAGGTTGCCGATCCAATTGTTGACTGACGCAAGCGAAAGATTTTGATCTTTCTTTCCGACGTCGGAAGTCAGGATTGGGCGGATCCTGGTCATTTGCCGATCGTATGGCGTCGAACTAACGGTGATGTAGTTGGACTGCGCGAAAGCCGAGAGGCAGGAGAGACAAAAGAGAGTCAAACCGACAAGGCCGACTTTAGGGAGCGTATAAGGGCGGATGCTTATGGTAACCATAATTGCTATAATTACCGTAAGCAGAGGACATGCCATGGCCAGTTCCGGAAACTCCCCATTGGCAACGGCCAAAAATCCGGCAGACTCGGATTGCTCGCGCCCGCTCCTGTGAAATCGAAAGGATACCGTTACGAAACGTCCCTCCGCTTGACCGCTTGGATTGTTCTAGTCGCTATCGTAATGGCTGTCCTGTGGGCTAGAATCCGCCTTTCCGCCCTGCCACTGGAAAGGGACGAAGGTGAGTACGCCTATAGCGGTCAACTGCTGTTGCAGGCGATCTCGCCGTACAAGCTTGCCTATAGTATGAAGTTTCCCGGGATCGGTGCGGTTTACGCCATCGTGATGTCGATCTTTGGGGAGTCAACCACCGCAGTTCGCTTCGGGTTAGCGGTGGCCAATCTCGTTACCATCCTGCTGATCTTTCTGCTTGGCCGAAAAGTTTTGGGCGAATTGGGCGGCGTCGCGACCGCGGCCAGCTATTCTGTTCTCTCTTTGATGCCTCACGTGCTTGGGACGGCGGCGCACGCCACCCATTTCGTTGTTTTGTTTACCATAGCCGGTACCCTTGTTCTTTTGCGGTCGTCGGATCGACGCGGCCTCTTTTGGATTTTTACAAGCGGCTGTCTGTTCGGCCTCGCGCTTTTGATGAAGCAGCCGGGATTACTCTTCGTTGTCTTTGGCTCGTGTTATTTATTCAGTCACGATTGGCACGCAGAGCTCGACCTGAAGAGAATTCTTTCGCGAAATCTGCTCTTTATTTCGGGCGTCAGCGCTCCCTGCTTTCTCACCGGTCTTCTGTTGCTGCTTTCAGGGAGCTTCGGGAAATTCTGGTTCTGGACAATCGATTACGCGACCAAATATGGATCTCAAGTCTCGTTCGCCGAGGCAGGCCGGCTTTTCCTCGGCCACATCGGCGGCGTTTTGGGGACCGCGTGGCCGATTTGGGCTGTCGCGGCCGTTGGATTGTTAGCCTGCGCTATCAGCCCGCCGGTTCGGAGTCGCGCCGGTTTCGTGATCGCATTTGCGTCTTTTTCGGCGTTAGCCGTTTGTCCCGGTTTTTATTTTCGTCCGCACTATTTTATTCTTTTTTTGCCGGCGCTGTCATTGCTAAGCGGCGCGGCGATGGCCGGCGTATTTAAGTCGCTTCTAACCGATAGGCCTGCTTTTCGTTTTGCGGTCCTCGCGATCTTTGGCGGATGTCTAATCTGGCCGCTCTGGCGTGAACGCGACTTCTTTTTTGAGATACCGCTTGCCGAAGCAAACCGATTGATTAATGGCACAAATCCCTGTGCAGAATCCATTAAGATTGCCGAATACATCCGTGCGCAATCAGATGTAACGGACACGATCGCGGTGTTGGGGTCCGAGCCTCAAATCTATTTCTACTCCCAACGACGTTCCGCTACTGGATATATCTACACCTACGCATTAATGGAGCCGCAGCCTTATGCTCACCGAATGCAGGAGGAAATGATCCGTGAAATCGAAGCAGGGCGACCACGGTTTCTTGTCCTCGTGGTAATGAACAGATCCTGGCTGGCCGGGCCGGAATCGGATCAGACAATTTACCGATGGGCCGACGCCTTCTGTGATGCGAACTATCAAGAAGTAGGCTTAGTCAACATTTCCGATGACGGCACGGACTATTATTGGGGTGAGAGGTCGCTAACCGTGACACCGACCGTGGATCACATCTTGGTTTATCGGCGGAAAACGTAACTCTCCAAGTGTCGCCGCGCGGAGGTTCTTTTCGGGAGGGCGCTATTTATTGTCAGGCCTCGAATTCTTTTCTCCGGTAATGTTTTTCGAATCGTTTGGTCTTGCGCGCGACGGCCACCGAAAAGCTCCTTGGCGGTCTTCGTTTGCGATTTACAATCCGCGTTGAATCATGGAGCCGCAATCGTCCAGCCGTACGGACCACGCTCTGGCGTCAATCTCTGTTCCAATGTTGAGCGGGTTTTGGATCGCAATACTCTTCGGCGCTGCGCTACGTATTTATTGTATTGTCTTCACCAGCGGCACCGGTGACTTGGAAGATTGGCAGGATCACGCGCAGCAAGTGCTTGACCGCGGATTGATTGGCTATTACCACGCCAACTCTTTTGCTAATCATCCGCCTTTTATCAGCAAAGTCAGTTCGTTGATTTTGCAAACCTCGACTTTAACTCGAATTCCATTCCGGATTCTCTTCCGAGTGCCTTTTGCATTGCTGGACGCTGGAAACGCTTTGCTGCTCTTTTTGCTACTTCCGGAAAACCGCTGGCGTTACCTCGCAACAGCCTGTTACTGGTTGAGTCCGGCCGCGATCATCATTTCCGCTTACCATGGCAATACCGATACTGCTGTTCCATTTTTGATTTTGCTTTCAATTTGGCTCGCC
>DASZJH010000027.1:0-25978 GCA_035948375.1 Chthoniobacterales bacterium | reverse complement strand
GCCGTCGCCACGAGGGTGGCGTTGTGGCCGCCGAAGCCGAATGAGTTGTTGAGAGTGACGCGGACTTTTTTCTCGCGCGCCTTATTCGGCGTGTAATCGAGATCACAGAGTTCGTCGGGATGTTCCAGATTGATGGTTGGCGGAATGATGCCGTCGCGGATCGCTAGTATGCAGGCGGCCATTTCCACGGCGCCGGCTCCACCGAGCAAGTGGCCGGTCATCGATTTTGTCGCACTGATCGCGACCTTCTTGGCCTGCGCTTCGCCCCAAACCATCTTGATCGCTTTCGTCTCGGCAATGTCGCCGAGTCCGGTCGAAGTTGCGTGAGCGTTAATATAATCGACATCCTTCGGCGAAAGCTTGGCGTGGTCGAGCGCGAGCTTCATCGCGCGCGCGGCGCCTTCGCCATCTTCCGGCGGCGCGGTCATGTGATGCGCGTCGGCAGTGACGCCGTAGCCCGTGATCTCGCAATAAATTTTCGCGCCGCGCTTCTTCGCATGTTCGAGTTCCTCGACCACGAGTACGCCGGCGCCTTCGCTCATAACGAAACCGTCTCGATCGCGATCGAACGGCCGGGACGCGCGCTCCGGCTGGTCATTCCTACGACTGAGCGCTCTCATCGACGAGAATCCGGCCAGACCTAGTTCGACGATGGAAGCTTCCGAGCCGCCGGCCAGAAAAATATCGGCGTCGCCGAATTTAATCATGCGCCACGATTCGCCGATCGAGTTGTTCGATGTCGCGCAGGCGGTGACGATGCACATGTTCGGTCCGCGCAGGCCGAATTCCATCGAGATGATGCCGCTGGCCATGTTGCTGATCAGCATGGGGATGGTAAACGGCGACGTACGCGACGGGCCTTTGTTCATCAAAATGGTGAATTGCTCCTCGAGTGTCTTCAGTCCGCCGATTCCGCTGCTGATGATCGTGCCGAAGCGATCGCGATTTACCTTTTCCAGATCGAGCCCGCTGTCCTTGATCGACATCTTGGCCGCGCCCATGGCCAGGTGGACGAAACGATCGGTCCGGCGGATGTCTTTCGGATTCTTGAAAACCTGCTTCGGATCAAAATTGCGAACTTCACCGGCGATCTGGCAATCGTAATTCGTGACATCGAACGACTTGATTCGCCCAATGCCGCTCTTGCCCTCCTTCAGACTGGTCCAAAAAGTCTCAAGATCGTTGCCGACCGGCGTGATGACGCCGATACCTGTGATTACGACTCTGGGATCATTCATAAAGTGACGGGTGACGAGATCAAAAGAGCAATCGCAATTAGCTTGTCACTTGTCGCTCACCTTGTTCCCATGCCGACGCTTTGCACGGTTTGGAAAAGTTTGCCTTCCGTTTTGATCGACGGTGCGATGATGATTTCGGTCTGTTGAAACTCCGCGATGTTGCGGGCGCCAACGTTGCCCATGCAAGTCGTGATCGCGCCAACGAGATTCTGACTGCCGTCATCGACTTCCGCCGGCCCGAAAAGGATTTGTTTCAACGCACCGGTCGTTCCAACTTTGATTCGGGTTCCGCGGGGAAGATTCACGTGCGGCGTCGCCATTCCCCAATGATAGCCGGAGCCGGGCGCTTCCTCCGAGCGCGCAAACGCGCTGCCGACCATGACCGCATCCGCGCCACAAGCGAGCGCCTTGCAAACGTCGCCGCCTTTGCTCATTCCACCGTCGGTGATGATTGGGACGTAACGCGAAGTTTTTTTGAAATAAGCATCTCGCGCGGCGGCGCAATCGACCGTGGCCGTGACTTGCGGAACGCCAAGGCCTAGAACGCCACGCGAAGTGCAAGCTGCACCCGGACCAACGCCGACCAACACCCCGGCCGGGCCGCATTCCATTATTTCCAAAGTGACATCGTAACCAACCGTGTTACCGACGATCACCGGAATGCGCATGTCCGCGCAAAATTTTGTGAGATCGAGCGATTTGTATTCGCTGGAGATGTGGCGTGCGGTCGAGACGGTGCTTTGCACGACATAAACTTCAGCGCCGGCTTCCTGCGCAATCGGCCCGAACTCGGCAGCGCGTTGGGGAATCGAACTAACGGCTGCGATTCCGCCTTCGTCTGTAATTTGTTTCACGCGCGCGGCGATCAGATCCGGATGGACCGGCTCCTGATAAATCCGTTGCAGTAGCGCGGTGATTTCCGATTTGTCTGTGTCGACAACTTTTTGGAGGACCTCCTGCGGATTCTTGTAGCGGGTCTGCACGCCTTCGAGATTCAGAACGGCGAGGCCACCGAGTTTGCTCATCGCGACAGCGAACCGGACATCGACGACACCATCCATCGCGCTGGCGAGAATCGGAATCTTCAACTCCAGCGGTTGAGCGTTCCTGCGCGGCAAACGAAACGTGATGTCTACTTCGTTTGGATTGATCGTGACACGCCCCGGGACGAGCGCGATCTCGTCGAACCCGTAGGTGACGCGCGCTTTTCGATTTCGGCCAATCCACATTCCCATAATTAAATCTGCTCCAATCTAAATCTTTCGTTCAAACTGCCGCAACGCGGGCAGCGTGGGAGTAAGGCCGCCGTTCGATCTTCAAACTCGAACGCGCAAATCACGCAACGTAGCCGGTAGCGCAATGCGCGCCGCTCACGCCGGCGCCGGTTCCACTCACCTACTATCCAGAGAAGGAAAATCGTGGCAAGGGAAAGGAGCAGATAAATTGTGACCAACGCGGCGAGACTAACCCGAATCACGGTGTGCGCGCCCTGGCTTCCGGCTGGGCCAAATCATTTCCCCACTCGATCGTGGCGATTCCCCAAACAAGCGATTCGCCGTTCGATGTCGATGCCTTAGGAAAACGACACAGCGCAAGATCTTGCCGAGCCTGCTCGTCCAGAGCGGCGTCGCCGGACGAATGCAAGCGGAAGCAGTAACGAACCGCGCCTCGCGAATCCACCGCGATACGAAACTGCGCGTTCTGCGGTGGCTCGTTCGATGATGCTTTGAAACTTGCTGGGGTCGAGCTTGCCTGCCCGAGCTGCTGCAGTTCACCGGAAAAAGTTACCCGCGTTGGTTGAATCCCGACCACCGACACAGCGGCCCCGCGTGTCGCCGGCACTGGGCCGGCCGGTTGCGCGCTCGGCACCCGAAGATCGACAACCAGCGGCGGCGGTTCTTTCAAAGCTGGCTCGGCCGCAGAGTAAGAAGGAACGTGTTCCACTTTTCCGACGGCATAACGTTGCATGTGTGCCGGGCGTCGCGTTGTGGCGGCCAGCGCAGGATCCTCCGCATCAATCCAGCGCAGCACAGTCGCGGTTTGCTCGGAATTAGCGTAGATCAAACTGATCCGTTGCGGCGCTGGAACCAACGAGACCGTCGTCGGATACACGACTTGAAAAAGATAAAAGCTGGCGAGGTGGATGGCGAATGAGGCGGCGACGAATCCGGCAATGGTGAGATTTCGCCGGCGCGGCTGGTCCCAGTTAAAAATGGATGTGGTTGCGGCCGGCGCGCTCATTTCGGGAGCGCCCCCGCCAATGAGACCGAAGAAATTCCATGCTCGAGTACAGCATTCGTTACCGTCACCACCAACTCGTACGGAGTCTGGCGGTCCGCCTTAATAATGATCGATCGGTTTTCGCGTTTGGCGTCGTCCAGAAGCGGCCCAATCGCCTCGAGTGAAACTTTCTGATCGCGAAAATAAATGGCCGGCACCGCGCCGCCGGTGATGCTGATGATTTGCTGATTTCGTTGAGCGCCGAGCAAGAACGGTGTGGCCGGCGCCGAGATCGCGATCCCGGGTTGCAAAATAAAATTCGAACTCAGGAGAGTGAAGAAGATGAGCAGAAAGACGACGTCGATCAGTGGAAACACAACAAGCCAGCCGAAATTGTATTCCTTGGTCCGGCTGAGTTTCATGCCGAAACGGGAGATGTCGATCTAGCGATCGCGCTTTGCTTCGCGCGAACCGGTCAAGGTTTCCGATGATTGTTGAAAACTGATGATGCCCGTGAGCGCTTCGGTGTCCTTCAACATGTGCACGATTTCGATGCCGGCGCGCTCCATTTCATGCATCATCGTGTTCACCCGCGACGAAAGATAGCTGTAGGCCACAAATGTGGGCGCGGCGACGACCAGCCCGGCCGCGGTCGTCAGTAAACTTTTGTAGATCCCGCCCGAGAGTTCGGTGACGGTAGCGTAGCCGCCGTGCGAGGCGATCATTCCAAAGGCGTCGATCATTCCCGACACCGTGCCGAGCAAACCGAGCAACGGCGCCAGAAAAGCCAGGGTCGCCAGGACGCCGAGAAAACGTTCCAGCTTCGGGACTTCGAGTTGTCCGGCTTCCTGCACAATTTCACGCAGCTCCGAGCGCGGCATGTCGTGGCGAAGGATGGCGGCATGTATGACACGCGCGACCGGACCCGGGGTGCCGGCCGATTCGTGCAACGCTTCAGCGAAATTCCGCCGCTGGATCAGGTTCGAAAGGCCCTTGAGAAATTCGCCGACGCGAATAGTCGCGCGATGCAAATAAAAGAACCGTTCGGCGAAAACGGCTATGGAAACGATGCTGCAGGCCAGAATCGGCCACATCAGCAACCCACCCTTCTGGATGTAATCAATCATGGGGATTGTCCTTTTAGCCCGTTTTCAGCAACCGGGCAAGCTGTCAGCTGGCGAGGGCGTTACGGTTCTTGCACGGCGACGGGGTCGGCGTAGGCGACACTGTTCCGGAAATTAATTTTCCGTTGGTGCCTTGTCGAACTAATAAGTGGTCGCGAACCATCGGCGTTGACCGTGACCGTAACGCGAATGGCATCGTCGGCGGTAGCCGCTGAAGTTTGGGCACTGACCCTCAAAGTCGGCATAGCGCCGAGAACAACGGCCAGAATTAGAGAAAGAGCGCGCGACATGAGTGAGAGTTGTCGATCTTAGGCGGGGGAAAGGGAGTGGAAAGCCGGCAATTAATTCTTATTGACGGGTGGCGCGGAAGGTGGTTAAAAGTGGGGAAAAGTGGGTTAGAATGGAACAATTCGCCACCCGCCAATGCACACGCCTGACCAACGCTTCTTCGCCGGCGAGTTTCGTCACTTCCTCGACGAAAAAAATCGAATCACTATTCCCGCGCGCTGGCGCCGCGGTGCTGCCGAGGAGTTCATCATTCTTCCGGAAGCGACTCATCAATTTCTCCTGGTCATGTCGTCTGAAGAATTTTCTCGTATGAGCGCCGCAGCCGAATCCGATCCGAATGTCTCCGCGCGCGACCGGCGCGTTTTTTTTCGTCAACTCCACGCCCGCGCAGAACACGGCACGATCGACAAACAGGGCCGCCTGGTATTGCCGGAAGACCTTTGCAAAAAGGTTGGCCTCAAGGGCGAGGTCGCACTCCTAGGCGGGCGCGGTCGATTCGAGATTTGGAATTTACAGAAACGCAAGAAGGCGCACGAAGAGGAGACGCCGACTTACCAACACGTCGCCAACGTCATTGGTTTGTGATCAACCCGCATATGAACGCATTATTGTTTGAGCGTCCGGTCTGGTTTGCGACCGGCCCGCTCGTTTTGGAAGAGGTGCCGCACGAAATGGAAGATTTCATTTATCATCGGCCGGTGCTGGCTGTGGAAGCGATTGAATTGCTCGCGCCACACCCCGGCTCGCTGGTTGTCGATGGAACAGTAGGAGGCGGCGGACACACCGAAGCCATCTTAAAGACTGGCGCCGACGTTCTCGCGCTCGATCAGGACCCAGATGCAATCGCTGAAGCGCGCGAGCAACTCGCACCCTACGGCGGACGCGTCACGCTTCATCAAGCCAACTTCCGCGACGCCGACATCGTGCTCGACCGGCTCGGCATCAAGAAAATCGGCGGCGCTCTTCTCGATCTCGGGGTTTCATCGCGCCAACTCGAGAACGCGTGGCGCGGTTTTAGTATGCTGCGCAATGGCCCGCTCGACATGCGGATGGATCCAACATCGACAACCACCGCCGCGCACATCGTCAACAATGACAGCGAAGAAGATCTCATTCGAATCTTTCGCGATCTCGGCGAGGAACCGGCCGCGCGACGTCTTGCCAGTTTGATCGTGAAAATGCGCAAGGATGCGCCTTTCACCGAAACGCTCCAGTTAACCCGCGCCATCGAGAAAGTCGTCGGCCGTCACGGACGCAGACATCCCGCGACTCAAGTGTTCCAGGCGTTGCGAATGGAAGTGAATGACGAGTTGGGCGCACTCGAACAGGGTCTGCGCGTCTTGACCGCGCGACTCGAACTCGGTGCGCGTATCGCCGTCATCACGTTTCATTCATTGGAAGATCGCATCGTGAAAAATTTCATTCGCGATCACAGTCGCGAGTGGCTCGACCGCCCCGAGTGGCCGGAACCGCGGCGCAATCCGGAATTCAACCTTCGATTCCTGACCGGAAAACCACTTGAGCCGAGCGAGAACGAACGGCGGATAAATCCGCGGTCGCGCAGCGCGAAATTGCGGGTCGCGGAGAAAATCGGATGAATCGTTCGCGGCGACAAAACTGGAACACCGTCAACGCTGCGTCGCTGGCCCGATGGATCGTACTGACAGCCTTTCTGGCCCTAACGGGTTTGTGTTACGTCTATTTGACTCTGCAGCTCTACCATCTGGGCGATCAGAAGAAGGCGCTCGAAACCGAAGTGGCCAATTTGCGGATGCAAAATGAAGTGGCCGGCGCGCAAATCGCCGCTCTCACTTCTCGTTCTGCGCTGCAGCGCCGGCTTAAGGAAGGCTATCTCAAAATGATTCCGATTGCCGAACACAACATCGTCCGGCTGACCATTCCGAATCGAAACGACGACGCAATTCGCCCCGTCTCAAACCAGCGGAGCGCGAGATGAAATGGAACAGCCGCACAAGATGCGCGCTGATCTGCCTTAGTTTCATTCTCCTCTTCAGCCTCTTTTCGTTTCGTTTGATCTACCTCCAGATGATCAAGCACGACGAGTACGCCGGACGGGCTGCGGAAAAACACGTCATTAAGCAGCCGATCTTCGCCGAGCGCGGGACGATTCTCGACGCGAACGACGAAGTGCTCGCGCACAACGTTCCAGTCGAAACCGTGGTCGCCGACGCGAGCCGGCTCAATGACATTGAGGCGACGGTCGATCTTGTCAGCGACGAGCTGAAACTTCCGCGCGCTGAAGTCTCGGAAAGACTTCACACCGACCGGCGCTACATGGTTCTGAAACGCGAAGTAGCGAAGGCGAATACCGATTCGCTTCGGCTGAAACTGCGCACCAGGAATTTGCGCGGCATCTATTTCGAGCAAGACGCGACCCGCATTTATCCTAATGGCGTGATGCTATGTCACGTCATTGGATTCACCGACTTCGAGCATCGCGGCGTCCAAGGCGTTGAGGGTTCGCTCGATGAATATCTGCGCGGTCAAGATGGTTACCGCTACATCGAGCATAATCGCGCAGGCCAGGAGATCGTTCTCTACCGCGGCCAGGAGCGCGCGTCGCGCAACGGTTATCGGGTCCACCTCACTGTCGATCTAAATCTCCAGAACATCGTCGAAAACGAAATCGACGCCGCGATGCGCGAGTATTCGCCAAAAAAGGCGATGATTATCCTGATGCGGCCGCAGACCGGTGAAATTCTGGCCATGGCCAACCGCCCAGCGTTTGATCTCAACAAACGTTCCGACGCCAAACCCGAGCAAATGAAAAACCGCGCCATCTGCGACATGATGGAGCCGGGCTCGACGTTCAAAATCGTGACCGCCGCCGCGGCTCTCAACGAACACCGGTTCAGCCTCGACTCCTACATCTTTTGCGAAAACGGCATCTGGAATTACGGCGGCAGCGCACTCCACGATCACGCTGCTTTCAAGGATCTCTGCGTCAAAGACATTCTCGTGAAATCGAGCAACATCGGCGCGGCCAAACTCGCGGTCAGTGTGGGCGATCAGAAATTCTACGAATACATCCGCCGTTTTGGTTTTGGCGAGCGGACCGGCATCGAACTTCCCGGCGAAATTCCGGGATTGATTCGCCCGCCACAATCCTGGAGCAAAATCTCCATCACTCGCATCCCGATGGGCCATGAAATCGGAGTCACGCCTCTGCAAATGGCCACGGCCATGTGCGCGATTGCCAACGGCGGCAAACTTATGACGCCGCGCATTGTGAAATCGATCACAGACAGCGACGGCAAAACCATCAGCACGTTGAAGCCGATCGTCCTTCGTCAGATCATCTCGCCCCAAACTGCGAACCAAATTGGCACCGCGCTGCGCGGCGTAGTCAGCGATCGCGGCACCGCAGCCGCCGCGGCAGTTCCCGGTTTCACCATCGCCGGGAAAACCGGCACCGCTCAAAAAGTGGGCCCGCACGGCGGCTACGAGAAAGGGAAAGAAGTCGTTTCGTTTTGCGGCTACTTGCCGGCTGAAAATCCGCAGTTCGTGGGCCTCGTTGTACTGGATGACGCCCAAACAAAACCGGAACAGAACTACGGCGGCACGGTGGCCGGACCGATTTTTTCCCACATCGCCGAGAAAGCAGCGCGTTATCTCGATCTTGAGCCGCATGAGGAGATCCGCAAAGCCATCCCCGTGGAGCGAGTTGCCTTAACCAGTCGTTCGCGCCATTGACTCCTTGGCATAAGAATGGCGAACCCTCATGCAGCTCAAAACCCTTCTCTCCGCGACTTCCGTTCGCGAAATCATCGGCCCAGTTGATCGCGCGGTGGAAAGCATCGCGTATGACTCGCGCCGTGTGCAGAGGGATGGCCTCTTCGTGGCATTGCGCGGCGAAAAGAGCGATGGCCACGACTTCATCAGCCAGGCCATTGAAAAAGGCGCCACGGTGATTGTTGCCGAGCGCGCCGATAAGAATTCACGCGCCGCCTTTGCCGTCGTCGACGATACGCGTGCAGCGATGGCAGATCTCTCGGCGAAGTTTTTCAATTATCCCGCGCGCAAATTGAAACTCGCCGGCGTCACCGGCACCAACGGCAAAACGACCACGACGTTCTTGATCAAACACATCTGCGAGAAAGCCGGGATGCGTTGCGGTTTGCTCGGCACGGTTCGTTACGAGATCGGTAAGCGCGTTCTGCCGGCCACGCGGACGACTCCCGAATCGCTCGATCTTCAGGAATTGCTCGCCCAAATCAGAGACGCCGGCTGCAAAGCTGCCGCGATGGAAGTTTCATCGATCGGCATTGCGGAGGAACGCGTCCGCAAGATCGAGTGGGACGTGGCCGTGTTTACTAACCTCACCCAAGACCATCTCGATTATCACGGAACAATGGAAAACTACTTCGCGGCCAAGGCGAAGTTGTTCGAGCAGCTTTCGCAACAGGAAAAAAAGAAAAAACCGATCGCGGTCATCAACATCGACGACCGTTATGGACAAAAACTGATCCAAAAGATCGACAAGAAGATTGCGGTCGTAACTTTCGGGACGGGATTGAAAGCAGACTTTCGGGTTTCGAACTATCGGATGGAGTTTGGCGGCACGTCCTACCAGCTCGACGCGCGCGGAAAGAGTTATCTAGTCCGCGTACCGTTGATTGGGAGATTCAATGTCGCCAATTCAGTCGCCGCGCTCGCTGCCGCCAATGCGCTCGGTCTTAGTCTTCGCGAAGCCGTTCTGAGTCTCGGCAAATCACCGCAAGTTCCCGGCCGACTCGAAATCGTTCCGGCCAAGCGCCAGTTTCAAGTCTTTGTCGACTACGCCCACACGCCAGACGCGTTATTGAATGTCCTGAAAACTTTGCGCGAGCTGAACCCGAGGCGATTAATCGTCGTCTTTGGTTGCGGCGGAAATCGTGACCGCGAAAAACGGGCGCTGATGGGTCAGGTGGTCGATCAAAACGCTGACTATGCAATTGTAACGTCGGATAATCCGCGCAAGGAAGATCCGGACAAGATCATCGCTGACATCGAAAAAGGTTTTCGCGGCAGTCATTTCGAAAAAATCGCTGACCGCACCGGGGCAGTCGCGCGCGCGGTCGAGATAGCTCAGCCGCGTGACATCGTGTTGATCGCGGGCAAGGGTCACGAAAATTATCAGGAGTTTGCCGATCACACGGTGCCATTTGAAGACATTCAAGTAGCGCGACGGGCGATCGAAGACCATCCCGTGGAATTTAAATGAATCCGTTGTCGATCTTACAAATTGCGAAACTGGCTGAGGCAAAGGTGGAAACGGACGACGGCAAGACTTCGATCGAAAGAATCAGCACCGATTCGCGAACCATTAAAGACGGCGAATTGTTTGTCGCCCTGCGCGGTGAAAATTTCGATGGTCACAAATTCGTTGAAGATGTCGCCAAGAGGGGCGCCGCGGGCGCGATTGTCGATCCTAAATGGAAAGGAAAAGTTCCAAACAAGTTCGCGCTCGTTCGCGCGAGTGACACTTTGCTCGCCTACCAGAATCTCGCGACCAATTACCGCAAATCACTTTCACTCAAAGTTGTCGCGATCACTGGAAGCAATGGAAAAACAAGCACGAAGGATTTTTGTGCGTCCGTGCTCGGCCGAAAATTTCGAGTCACCAAGACCCAGGGCAACTTCAACAATCACGTCGGCCTTCCGCGTACGATTTTGGAGACTACTTCAGAGCACGAAGTCGGCGTTTGGGAAATCGGGATGAATCATCCGGGCGAAGTCGCGCCGCTGGCAAAAATTGCCGCTCCAGATGCGGCCATCATCACAAACATCGGCGTTGCTCACATCGAGTTCATGGGGACTCGCGAAGCGATTGCGCGGGAAAAAGGCGCGCTGGCCGAAGCGGTCGACAGCGAAGGGACCGTGATCCTCAACGCCGACGATCCATTCAGTGAAGGAATCGCCAAGCGAACTCGTGCCCGGGTCGTCCTTGCCGGAATCAATAACGGCGTTTTGCGTGCGACCGAAATCGAGCAAAGCGCCGGCGGCTCTGAATTTACCATTCTCGAAGGAGGGCATCGCTGCCGCGCCCGATTGTCCGTGCCCGGATTGCACATGGTGCAAAATGCGCTGCTCGCGGTCGCGGCCGGACGCGCCTTTGGCGTTTTGCTGGAAGAATGTGCTGTCGGCCTGGCCACTGCGCCGCTGACGAAAGCGCGGTTGCAAATCAAGGAAATCAACGGCGTGCAATTTCTTGACGACAGCTACAACGCCAATCCGGACTCGATGAAAGCGGCGCTGCGCACGCTTATGGAGCTCGATGCCGATGGAAGAAGAATCGCGGTGTTGGGCGAGATGCGCGAGCTCGGCGCCGAATCGCAACGAGGCCACGAAGAAGTGGGCGAAGAAGCAGCCGCGCTCGGAGTGGATCAATTGATTGGAATCGGAGAGATGGGCGGAATTATTTCTGGCGCGGCGAAGAAGGCCGGCCTCGAGAAAAGTGACACCGCTGAATCGACATCCGAAGCGGCCGACCTGTTGATCGACATCGCGGAACCAGGCGACCTCATCTTGATCAAAGGCAGCCGGCTCGCCCGGACCGAGGATGTCATTGCCGCGTTCGCAAAAGCGAGGGAGGGCGCGCGCGTATGATGTATTTCCTTCATCGGCTAAGCGAACAGTTCGGCGGCTTTAATGTTTTCTTTTACGTCACATTCCGAGCAGTCGCCGCGGCGATCACTGCGTTTCTAATTTCGCTTTTATTCGGAAACCTTGTAATTCGCGTTTTGACCGCGCTCAAACTAGGGCAGCCGATCCGTCAAGCGTCGGAAGTTCATCGACTGGCGGAATTGCACGGGGGCAAACAAGGAACGCCGACCATGGGCGGCGTTTTGATTATCGGCGCAGTTTTTATTTCCAGTTTGTTGTGGGCCCGCCCAGACAATCGGTTTGTCTGGCTCGCGCTGTTCGCGATGCTTTATCTCGGCGCGCTCGGGTTCGCCGATGATTACCTGAAAGTGACGAAGAAAAACACTTCTGGTGTCAGCGGCCGGATCAAACTTCTTTTCCAATTTATTTTGGCTGGAATTATCACCGCGGTTTTTCTGACCAGTCCACTGCTCGAAGTCCAGGCCCGGGAGCTTTTCGTGCCGTTCGTTAAGTCGCCCGTGATCGTGAACATGAGTTGGTTCACGTTTTTCTTTTTTGCACTGGTGATCGTAGGCTCGTCGAATGCGGTCAATCTGACCGACGGCCTGGATGGTTTGGCCATTGGCTGCACCGTCACGGTGGCCTTCGATTATGCGTTGCTATCCTACGTGGCCGGAAACTTTCGCATCGCGGAATACCTGGCGGTCCCGTTTTACCCCTTCACCGCAGAACTGACTGTTGTTTGCGCCGCGCTGGTCGGTGCCGGTCTCGGGTTCCTTTGGTATAATTGTCACCCGGCGAGAGTTTTCATGGGCGACACCGGCTCGCTGGCCATCGGCGGCTTGATCGGCGTCGTCGCGATCTGCTGTAAACAGGAACTGCTGCTCGTCGTGGTCGGCGGCGTCTTCGTGATCGAGGCGGTCTCGGTCATTCTGCAGGTGCTGAGTTTCAAACTGACCGGCAAGCGCATCTTCGCCATGTCGCCGCTCCATCACCATTTCGAGCTCGCCGGCTGGAAAGAAAATGTCGTGATCGTCCGGTTTTGGATCGTGTCGGGAATCTTCGCCCTGCTCGGGCTCGCCACCTTGAAGTTAAGGTAGAAATTTGCGTTACTCGAACCAAAACGTGGCAGTTCTCGGAGCGGGGTTGAGCGGCGCCGCCGCCGCACTTCTTCTCAAATCGGAAGGCGCGAACGTCACGGTTCTCGACAGCGCCGAGGAAAAAAAACTTCTCCGCTCCACCATCGACAATCTCGGCGCGCAAGGAGTCCAGGTGATTTGTGGACCGGACGCGGATCGCGATTCAAACGATTACGATTTGGTCGTCACGAGTCCGGGCATTGATCCCGCTTCGGCGCTGGGCCGCAATTTTTGGTCGCGCAAGGTCGAGATCATCGGCGAGCTCGAACTCGGATGGCGGTCGTGTGAGGCACCGGTAATCGCCGTGACCGGAACGAATGGCAAGACGACGACTACCGAAATGCTCGCGCAAATGCTCAATCAGTGCGGGCAGAAAACAATCGCCTGCGGCAACATCGGCAAACCTCTCTCTGAAGTTGCTCGCGAGAAGATCAAGTACGACGTGCTCACCGTCGAGGTCAGTTCGTTTCAACTGGAAACGATTCGCGAATTTCATCCATCGATCGCGCTCTGGTTGAATTTCGCGCCCGATCATCTCGATCGTTACCGCTCCGTTGGCGACTATCGCTCCGCGAAATTGCGCTTGTTTAAAAATCAAACCAGTGACGACGTCGCGATCGTAAACGCGAGTGAAAGTTTGCCGGAGTTACGCGCACGCAAGATCACTTTCAGCGCCTATACGAATCGAGCCGACTTCCGCTTATCCGAAGGTGCGATTCTGTTCGAGAACCAACCGGTCTTGCGAATGAATCGAACGAAGCTGCGCGGTTCGCACAACATCGAGAACCTGATGGCCACCCTCGCCGCCGGACACACGCGCGGATTGTCGTTCGAACAAATGGTCCCGCCGTTGAGCGCCTACGAGCCGCAGCCGCATCGCTGCGAGTTCGTCCGGCAAATCGGCGGCGTGGATTATATCAACGATTCCAAGGCGACGAACCTAGACGCGGTTGAGAAAGCTTTGCAGGCACAGACCAGGCCAGTGGTTCTGATCGCGGGGGGAAAGGACAAGGGATTCAACTACCAGCCGTTGCGGACGCTGGTGAAAGAAAAAGTGCGCGCGACGATTCTGATCGGCGAAATGGCAAAACAAATCGCGATCGACTGGGACAGCATAGTCAAAACCGATATGGCGTCGTCGCTGGCGGATGCAGTCGAGCGCGCGCACGCCACCGCTAAATCGGGCGAAGTCGTTCTTTTTTCGCCCGGCACATCTTCCTTCGACATGTTCAAAAGTTACGCGGACCGGGGCGACCAATTTCGCGCCCTGGTCCAGGCTCTGCCCTAATGAAAAGGAAGTTCAAATTGCCAAAGCTGCTTAAATTCAGACGAAAAAAACTTCGCGCCACGGCTGTGCGTCGTCCACTTCGCATCGGAGCGACAACCGCCGATTACGGCGATCTGGCCGAGCCGAGCATGAAACTCTCGCGCGCGCTACTCATTGTGCTCCTGCTGCACGTGGTCGCGGTCGCAGGAATCATCGCATTCAACGCCATCAAAACGCGGCAATCATCGCTGCCGTCTTCGTCGTCACCGGCCACCGTCGGAGCCGCGCCATCCGAAACCAAACCGCAAACCGTGCTCGCCGCCGGCCCGCTCGCGCAAAAAACCGGTGCGAAAACGCAGGCAACCAAGGTTTCCGATTTCGGAAAAACCTACGTTGTCGCCAAAGGCGATAATCCGGTGACCATCGCAAAGAAGTTCAAGGTGCCGTACGACGATCTCGTTGCGCTCAATCACATCGACGATCCGCGCAAACTGAAAATCGGCCAAAAACTTTTGATTCCGGCCAAAATGACCAAGAAGACGGAGTAGTTGTCGATCTTATGCGTCGCAAAAGCGCTTACATTTTATTTCTGGCGGTGCTCGGACTGCTCGTCATCGGCATCGTGATGCTGTTCAGCACCAGCGCGTTTGCTCGCGACAGTCACGGCGACCCCCTGTTTTTTTTGAAGCGTCAGGCGGTTTGGCTCGGCGTGGGACTGATCGTTTGTATCACCGCGGCGTTGGTCGATTATCATTTTTGGCAGCGGACCTGGTGGCTCTGGCTCGCACTCGCGGCGATCACGCTCGCGTTTTGTTTCGTTCCGCATCTTGGAATGCGGATCAATGGTTCCCGGCGCTGGATTGGCTTCGGTCCGCTCAGTTTTCAACCATCCGAGATCGCAAAACTTGCGGCCGTGTTTTTCTTGGCGGGGTGGTTCGCACGTTACGAAAAGGCCGCCGGTCACCCGCTGTTCGGGTTTGCCGTTCCATTGGCGATCGTGAGCGCCCTGCTTGCGTTGATTCTTTTTGAGGTCGATCTCGGAACGACAGCGCTGATCGGCATGACCACGTTTGTGGTGATGTTCGTTGCTGGAACAAATCCGAGTCTTCTCGGCCTGCTCGCGGTGATCGGAAGCAGCGTGATTTTTGTCGCAGCCACGCACGCGCGCATGGAACGTCTCATCGCGTTCACAAATCTGGAGCGCTACAAGGAAGACGCCGGATTGCAGCAGATGCAGGCGCTGATCGCCTGGGGCAGCGGTGGAATGGAAGGACTTGGTCTGGGCAACGGCCGCCAGAAAATGCTCTACCTCCCCTACGCCCACACTGATTTTATTTTCCCAATGATCGGCGAAGAGCTCGGGCTGCGAATCAGTTTGCTGGTGGTCTTTCTTTTCGTGGTCGTGATCGTTTGCGGAATCATGGTCGCGTTGCACGCGAAAGATCGATTTGGATTGTTGACCGCGACCGGCGTGATCGCGCTGATCGCGCTTCAGGCCGCAGTGAACATCGGCGTTACCACTTCGCTTTTGCCGAACAAAGGTCTGCCGCTGCCATTTATCAGTTACGGCGGGTCGAACCTGGTCGCCTGCCTGTTTGGAGTCGGTCTGCTCTTGAATATTTATCGGCAGGCGATCCTGGAACCCGCCAACACGAGGCGCACTGCTCTGCAGGTACGGATGACTCCTCGAATTTAGCCACAAGATCGACAACCACCAATGAACGCAATCATTGCATGCGGCGGCACCGGCGGGCATTTATTTCCCGGCATCGCGGTCGCTGAAGTTTTGCGCCAACGCGGTCACGAAGTGTTGCTGTTCGTCTCCGAGAAAGAGATCGACAGCCTCGCGCTTTCCACGCGTTCCCAGTTTCGGTTCGAGAAATTGCCGACAGTAGGTTTCCCTTCGCTTTATTCTCCGAGAATTTTCGGATTCCTTCGGCGTTTCACTGAAAGCCTTTCGCTGTGCCGGTCGATTTACGGAAAATTTAAACCTCAGGTTGTTCTCGGCATGGGCGGATTCACTTCTACCGCGCCGATTCTCGCCGGGCGGTTGCGTGGAATTTCCACGCTGGTTCACGAGTCGAACGCGATCCCGGGCAAAGCCAATCGCCTGGCGGCGAAGATGGTCGGCGCGGTCCTGCTTGGATTCAAAGAGGCCGCGCAGTTCTTTCCCAAGGTGCGGACCGAGATCACCGGAACGCCGATTCGAACCGAACTGAAGCGTGTAGATCGAGAACTGGCGCGGCAAAAACTGGGATTGGAGGCGGGTCTGACCACTATGCTGGTGATGGGTGGAAGTCAGGGCGCGAGCGGAATCAATCGGGCCGTGATTAAATCGTTGCCGCTGCTCAAGAATGCGCCGCTCCAGGTCATTCATCTTTCCGGAAGCCGCGACGAACGTCTGGTGGCGGACAGTTATCCACGTGAAAAGATCCGCGCCCACGTCGCCGCGTTTCATCATCACATGGAAGAAGTTTACAGCGCGGCCGACTTCGCACTCGCGCGCTCCGGTGCCGCCAGCCTCGCCGAGCTGGCTTTCTTCGGGCTGCCCAGCATTTTAATCCCCTTCCCTTATGCCGCTGACGATCATCAAACTCGCAACGCCGAGATTTTCGCCCGCGCTGGCGCCGCGTTCGTATTGAAAGAATCGCAACTCACGCCCGAATTACTTTCACAGAAGATCCGCGCGATGGTCGATCACCCGGAGCAGGTCCGGCAGATGTCTGAAAAATCGGCGAGCCTGGCGCCGCGTGATGCAGCCGATCGCGTTGCAACCACCATGGAAAAGTTCACGCGATGATGACCAAGGATGTCGATCTTGCGAAATTTCTGACGGGCGAACGTCATCGCATTCATCTGATCGGCGTCGCCGGTAGCGGCATGAGCGGAATTGCCGGACTTCTCCTTCAACTCGGCCACGAAGTGAGCGGGTCCGACAAACTCGATTCGACGGAGACAGGGCGACTCGAGCAACTGGGGTTGAAGTTTTATCAAGAACATCGCGCCATGTATGCGGCAGATGCCGAACTGGTCGTCTATTCATCCGCGATCAAACCGGACAATCCGATCATGAAAAGCGCGCGCGACGCCGGAAAGAAAACTGTCCGTCGCGCAGAGGCGCTGGCCGCGATTATGTCGGCGAAACGCGGCATTCTGGTTGTGGGCATGCATGGAAAAACGACCACTTCTGCAATGACCGCTCATGTGTTGCGCGAAGGCGGTTTGCACCCGTCGCACTACGTCGGCGCCGAGATTCCAATTCTCGGCACGAATGCTTATTGGGACGCGCGTGGCGAATTTTTCGTGGCGGAAGGCGACGAAAGCGATGGGACCATCGCCCTGTTTCACCCCGAGGACACCCTGGTACTAAATATAGAGGAGGAACACCTCGACTTTTATTCCGACTTGGCGGCGATCGAGAAAGTGTTTCGCCAGTTGCTCGGACAAACCAGCGGCAAAGTCTTTTATTGCGCGGATGAGCCCAACGCGACGCGCATATGTCGATCTTCTGATCGCGCGATTTGTTACGGCCTGTTCGAAGAAGCGAATTACCGCGGTTCAAATGTCGAGCTGCGAAATTTTAGTTCGACTTTCTCGGTTTTTCGCGGCAACGAAAAAATTGGCGATGCGGTTCTGAATGTTCCGGGCGAGCACAATGTCCGCAATGCTCTTGGCGTGATCGCGCTGGCGACCGAGCTTGGTGTTCCCTTCGAGAAAATCGCGAAGTCGCTGATTAAGTTTCAACACGCGCGACGCCGATTCGAAATTAAGTATGACAGTCCGCGGTTCCTGTTGGTCGATGACTACGGGCATCACCCAACTGAAATCAAAGCGACTATAAAGACTGCGAGATCGGTCGGACGAAAACGAGTGCTGACCATGTTTCAGCCACATCGCTATTCCCGCACAAAATTGCTGTGTAAAGAATTCGGGAAAGCGTTCGATCACGCCGATCGCGTTGTGATCACCGACATTTACGGCTCGAATGAGGCCCCCATTCCGGGCGTCACCGGTCAAATGATCGCCGATGAAATCGCGGCCCACGGACATCGCGGGGTGAGTTATCAGCCGAAATTGGAATGGGTTCACCGCGATATCGGCAACATGCTCGACTCCGGCGATCTGGTTCTCAGCCTCGGCGCCGGCAACATTCACGAACAATTGTCGATCCTCGCCGCCGATTTAGTCATTGCGGAAAAGATAAAGCAAATTATCGGCGACGAAGGCGACGTCCGTCTGCACGAGCCGCTGTCGAAGCACACCACCCTGCGTGTCGGAGGGCCGGCGCAATTTTGGGTCGAGCCGCGAAGTGAAAGTGCGTTGGCCGAGCTGATCCGCTTTTGCAGGCGTGAAAACCTTCCGCTGTTTATTATCGGCCGCGGTTCAAACCTGCTAGTCCGCGACGGCGGAATTCACGGCGTCGTTGTTCATCCTTCCGGCGGCGACTTCGACAAGATCGACATCAGCGGAAATCAAATCACTACCGGCGTGGGCGCAAAGTTGAAAGAGATCGCCTATGCCGCGCGCGGCGCGAATTTGGCAGGACTCGAATGGATGGAAGGAATTCCGGGCGAGGTCGGCGGCGGGTTGCGCATGAACGCGGGTGCGATGGGCGCCCAAACTTTTGAGCACGTAGTTAGCATTCGCTATCTCGATTCGGAGGGAAACGCTCACGACAGAAAGCGTAACGAACTGGAAGTCCATTACCGTCATTTTCCCCTGCTCGACGAAAATTTCGCCGTTTCGGCGACGTTTCACGGAATACCGGCCCAGCGAGAGCAGATCGAATCGAAGTTGCAGGAATCGCAGGACAAACGCCGCACTACTCAACCGATCGCAAAGAGCGCTGGCTGCATTTTCAAGAACCCCGACGGTTGTCCAGCTGGAAAGCTTGTGGACGAACTCGGTTTGAAAAATTCCAGCGTTGGGAAAGCGCGCGTCTCAGAAGTGCACGGCAACTTTATCGTGAATGACGGCGGCGCCACCGCAGCCGATATGCTTGAGCTGATCGATCGAATTAAAAAAACGGCGAAGGCGAAGCGCGGAATCGAATTGGAGACCGAAGTGCAGATTGTGGGCGAGGAGGGCTAAATGAAAAAGGGGAAACAGAAAATTGCGGTTTTGATGGGCGGGCCAGGATCGGAACGGGATGTTTCGCTCGCAACCGGACGCGGAGTATCAAAGGCGCTTCGCTCGACCGGCAATGATGTGATCGACGTCGATGTTCGGGATAAAGATTTTCAGTTACCAAAAGATGTCGATGTTGCGTTCAACTGTATCCACGGAACTTTCGGCGAGGACGGGCAACTCCAAAAAATTCTAGAGGACCGCGGCGTGGCCTATACTGGCGACGGAGTTGAAGAGAGCCGGATCGCGTTCGACAAAATTTTGTCGAAGCAAAAGTTTCTAGAGCACAAGGTCGCAACGCCCGAATCGGAAGTGATCGGCGCTGGTCAGCGACCGAAAATGTCGGTGCCACTCGTTGTAAAGCCGGCGCGTCAGGGCTCCACCGTTGGAATCGTGATCGTGAAAAAGGAACACGAGCTCGACGCTGCGTTAAAAGAGGCCGCGAAGTACGATCGCAAATTGTTGGTGGAAAAATTTGTATCCGGCCGCGAATTGACGATAGGTATCCTCGGTGATCAAGCCCTGCCGATTCTCGAAATAATTCCGAAGGGCGGTTTTTACGACTTTAATACCAAGTACCCGTTCTTGAATCCGCAGGCCGGCGCGAGCGCCGAGCATGTTTGTCCGGCAAACGTCGAAGCCGACTTAACCAAAAAGATTCAGGAGCTGGCGCTGCAGGCGTTTCGGGCTCTCGGCCTGCTCGTTTACGGACGCGTCGACGTTCTTTTGTCTGACAAAGGCGAGCCGTTCGTGCTCGAAGTGAACACGATTCCGGGCATGACGGAAGCTAGCCTGCTTCCGGAAGCCGCCGCCGCGGCTGGAATCAGCTATGTCGATCTTTGCCTGCGCATCATCGAACTTTCGCGCGCCAGAGAGGAGCGCGCCCGACGATGAGACGACAACAAAGGCCCCGCGCGCGCAATCGCCGGCTCTCCAGCTTTCGTCAGCGACGGCAGCAGCACTTGCTCGATGTCAAAGTACGGTCTCGCAAAGCCGTGGCGCATCGCAACCGCCGCGTGCTGGTTGTTTTTTCCAAGATCGTGCTAGTGATCGCGTTGCTGAGCGGGATTTATGTCGGCGCGCGGTTCGCGGCCAAACGTTTCTTTCTGGAAAACTCCGATTACAGGCTAACCAATATCGAGGTCCAGACGGACGGAACTTTGCAGCGCGAGCAAATCCTGAACGTGGCCAATCTGCACGAAGGCGAAAATATTTTCCGGGTGAATCTTGCGTCAGTGCACGATCGATTGCAGGAACTGCCGCAGGTCGATGAGATTGAAGTGGTCCGAAAGCTTCCGGCGGAGATTGACATTCGGATCGTCGAACGCAAGCCGATCGCCTGGATCACGAGCGAGAAACAGGTCGCCGATCCCTTCGCGTCCGAAGCCGCATTTTTGGTGGACGCCCGCGGCGTCTTGATGAAAGAGAAGAAGTTGCTGCCGGAATATTTGGGACTGCCATTGATCTTGGGGTGTGGGAGCGAGTCGCTCGAAGCCGGCAAAATCGTCGCATCACCGGAAACCAAGGCCGCGCTGGAGTTGCTGCGGCTGAGCACGCGCAGTTTCATGCAAACACGATTTCAGATCCGCGAGATCGATGTTTCAAAAGGTTATTGCCTGATGGTGACCGACAAAAATCACAGCAAAGTCACATTCGGTTTCGATAATATCGATCTGCAGTTGCAGCGGCTGGAGCAATTTCTGATTTATTCCGACGACGCGCACCGTGAGATCGCGACTGTTAACCTGCTCGTGCAACGAAACATCCCGGTAACGTTCCAAAAACCGGCGACGGAAGTGATCAATGAGACAATCCAGCCGGAAGAATCGCCGCGAGTGATGAAGGCGATTCCGATAGACGCACCGCAGAAGCCGTCGGTTGCGTCATCGCCGCCGAAACCGAGAAAACCCAAGCCGTCGGCTACGCCAACCGCTAGGCCGCGTCCGAGTCTGGGCCCGACTCCCACGGCAACGGCAACGAATCGCGGATTTTTGCAACCTTTTAAGAAAAATTAAAACATGGCTAGTGGTGATCTAATTGTTGGTTTGGAAATCGGGACGTCCAAAATTTGCGTCGTGGTCGGCGAAACGCGCCCCGATGGAACGTTGAAGATTCTTGGAGTCGGGCAGGCGCCGTCGCGTGGTGTGCGCAAAGGCGAGATCGTCGATTTTGAAACAGCGATGAAGTGCGTGCACGAGGCCGTCGTGGACGCCGAACAGAAAAGCGATGTGATGATCCGGAGTGTCTACGTCGGGGTCGCGGGCGGACACATCCAGGGTTTCAACAATCGCGGATGCGTGATGTTGCCGGAAGACCGGGACGAGATCGACGATCAGGACGTGGATGATGTAAAGGTCAACGCGCGCGAAGTCAGTATTCCTGCGCAGAATGCCTTCCTTCATTCGATCATTCAGCATTACCACGTGGACGGTCAGGACGGCGTGCTCAATCCGGTCGGAATGCTTGGTCAAAAACTCGAAGCTGATTTCCACATCATTCATGGCGTCCGGACCCGGATCCAAAACACGATCCGCTGCGTTAAGGAGTTGCCGCTGGAAGTGGAAGACGTTGTTTTCGGCGCGCTTGCTTCGGCGCAAGTGGTGCTCACCCAACACCAAAAAAATCTCGGAGCCCTTGTGGTCGATATCGGCGGCGGCACAACCGATTACATTTTGTACGTCGACGGCGCGGTGAAACAAAGCGGGGTGCTCGCGATTGGCGGCGATCACATCACCAACGACATCTCAATGGGTCTGCGCATTCCAATGGCGCGCGCGGAGAAATTAAAAATCGACGAGGGCGGCTGCGTGCTGGGCAATTGTTTGCCGGGCGAAACAATCCTACTCAAGGACGATTCCGGTTTTGCCGGAAAGGAAATCGAGCGCGAGACATTGAACACTATCATCCATTTGCGACTGCGAGAGACTTTTGAGTTGCTCAAGCGGACAGTCGAAGAGGAACCGTTCATCAATTATGTCGGCGCGGGAATCTTCATCACGGGCGGTTGCAGCTTGCTCAGCGGGATCGATCATTTGGCCGGCGAAATTTTTGAGATGCCGGCGCACGTGACGCACGCTCAAACTTTGGCGGGACTGACCTCGGCGGTCGAGAACCCACAATTTGCAACCGCGATCGGCTTGCTCAAGTACGCGCAGGCGGTGCAGATCGATCGGCCGCGCGGCGGCATCACCCGAATTTTTGGAAGGCTTTTCAACCGGATGCGGTGACAACAGAAAGATCGACATGATCCAACTCAGTAAGAATTACAGTTTGCCGGAACGTCAGGAGGAACCGATTCCAATCAAAGTGGTCGGCGTCGGCAGCGCCGGATCGAACGCGCTCGATCGCGTCCTGCTCGACGGCATGGACAAGAACGATTTGATCGCAGTAAACACTGATGTCCAATCGCTCGTCAGTTCAGTCGCCGCTCGCAAGGTGCAGCTGGGGCGCGAGTGCACGCGCGGTCTTGGCACCGGCGGCGATCCGGAACTTGGTTATCAAGCTGCAATCGAGTCGGCCGATGAACTCCGTCAGTCGATCGCGGGCGCGCGGATGATTTTCATTTGCGCAGGGCTTGGCGGTGGCACCGGCTCCGGCGCCGCGCCGATCGTTGCGCAACTCGCGCGCGAAGCCGGTTCGCTCGTGATCGCCTTTGCCACTCTGCCATTTTCGTTCGAAGGCAAACGCCGCGCCGCCCAGGCGCAGGACGCGCTCGCGCGACTCAACGAAGTCGCGAACGCGGTGATTTGTTTCGAGAACGATCGCATGGGGGACATGGTTGCGCCGAAAGCGGGAATCCATCAGGCGTTCGGTGTTGCCGATATGACCATCAGCCAAAGCGTCCGTTCGATCGTGAATCTAATTCAGCGCCCCGGTCTCATTCGCATTGGATTTGACGACCTGTTCGCGGCGCTGCGTACTCAAAACGGCCGCTGCTTATTCGGTTTCGGTGAGTCCGATTCCGACAATCGCGCTCACGACGCGCTCACGCAGGCGCTGAAAAATCCGTTGATGGACAAGGGTCGAATGCTGAGCGAAGCGGCGCACGTTTTGGTCCAGGTCGCGGGTGGCCCGGGGATGACCTTGTCTGAAGTCGAAATTCTGATGCGCGAACTGGGCAAACACGTGCGCGATCATACCCAGATTGTCTTTGGAACGGCCGTCGATGGAAAAATGGGAAACCGACTGGCGGTAACGATCATCAGTTCGTTGGCATCGGAAGATTCAAACGCTCCGCAATCGACGCCACCGATTCCCGAACCATTTTTGGCGCCCCCGCCCGCTGCCCTCGAGCAAATTGAACCACCGCCAAAGATCGACCCGCCTTCGGTCGCCGCGGCGACCTACGGCGCGGCAGGCATCCAACCTGAACCGGAAGTTGTTCCGCAGGCAGAGCGGTCTCCGGATGATTCGATTCCTTTTGAGCAACCGCAACCGGTTGCCGCCGAAGCCCCGCAGCCACTGCCAATGCCTTCCATTAGGAAGCCGGCGCCGCGTTTGATTCCGCCGAAGAAGAAACCGGTGATTGAAAAAGAATCGAAGCCGCCACAAGAGAAATACGTACACGCGAAACAGGAAATGATGCAGTTCGAGCCAATCACTCGCGGGCGTTTCGAAAAAAGCGAACCCACCATTGTCGAAGGCCAGGATCTCGACGTCCCGACGTTTCTGCGCAAAAACATCAAGGTGAAGTGAACAGGTAGGGACGTCTCTCCGAGATGTCCGACGAATCCGTCTTCCTGGTCATTTCTTCATCAGATCCAGCACCGCGCTGGTCATACCGATGATGCCGACACGAATTGTCGGCTCGGCTACCGGCGCGAACTTACTCGAGTGCAAAGTAGGCAATTCTTTTCCGTCCTTTTTGAACGCGGCGATTTTTTCCGGAGCCACCGCGCCGATATGAAAATCGACTGCCGGAATCGAATGATCCGGCAAACTGTATTCGGCAAAGTCTTCGCCACCCATGGTTGGATCGACAATCTCGACGTTTGCGTCGCCAAGTTGTTTTTTCCAAACCGCCACGAGCCGTTTGGTTAAGTCGGGGTTATTGTAGGTTGCGGGCGTGAACTGGTCTTTCAACACGGTGACAATCGGCTCGCGATCGGCCGGGACGCCATCCGCGCTCGCGATTCCTTTCGCGATGTCCTCAATGGCCTTGAGCACGCGATCCCGGACTTCAGCTTTATACGTGCGCACCGTCAGTTGCATCTTTACTTCATCGGGAATGATGTTGTGTTTGGTGCCGCCGTGAATTGATCCAACCGTTACCACAATTGGATCGAGCGGATTATTTTCCCGGCTGGCGATTGTTTGCCAAGCGTTGATCATTTCCGCCGCGAGCACGATCGGGTCTTTGGTTTTGTGCGGATAAGCACCGTGGCCGCCGATTCCGCGAACGGTTACGTCAACCGAATCGACATTGGCGTAGGTATAACCGGGCGTGACTCCGATGTGTCCGGTCGGCAGATCGGACTTATCATGAAATCCGAGCGCGAAATCCGGTTTGCCAAAACGATTGTAAAGACCCGCCTTCAACATCGCACGCGCGCCACCGATCGCTTCTTCGGCCGGCTGCCCGACAAAGATGACTGTTCCGGACCAATCCTGTTTCATCCTCTGCAACACGCGCGCGGTACCGATGAACGCCGCCATGTGTGCGTCGTGTCCGCAGGCGTGCATCACTGAAACGTCGCGACCTTCATCGTTCTTTGCGGCAACAGTGCTCGCGTAAGGCAATCCGGTTTCCTCGTGGACCGGCAGAGCGTCCATGTCCGTGCGAACCAGAACCGTCGGGCCATTGCCATTTTTCATCACTCCGACGACTCCGTAACACTTGAGGTTGGGTTGCTCGTACTTGCCGAAATTTTCCGTCACTTCGCAGCCGGCAGCGCGCAGTTCCTTCGCCACCAGCGCCGCGGTTTTCTCTTCGTGTCCCGATAATTCTGGATGGGCATGGATGTCTTTATAAATCGAGAGCAACGACGGCAGTTCGCTTTCGGCCGCTTGTTGAACCCCGGCGTTCTGCGCTGCTGCGGGCAAGATCGAGATGAGTAACAGCGACAACGCACGAATGTTCATGACCGAATGTTATGGAAGGACGACCTCTGTGTCGTCTCAAATTTTTGGGACGCGACGGCGCGCATCCCTCCCTTTAGATTGAAGAGAAATGGAATTCGAAAAAAACGAGATCCTTTTCGGGGTCGACCCGACTCCACGCATCGTGGCGATTGAGTTGGGCGAAACCGGCACGGTTAAGGTCCACCGGCGCGAGAAGGATGGATCGACAACCACTGATGTGGAGCCATTTCATCCGCTCGTCTGGGCCGACTCCGACGTTGTCGATCTTGGAATCGAGGCGGAAAAGCTCAAAGGCGATCTGAAGTTCGGTTGGCTCATCACCGTCGACAGTTGGAAGGAGTTGATCGCGCTGCGCAACGGCTTGAAAAACGCCGGCCGCGATTTTTTCGCGTTCACCGATCCGATCCAGCATTATCTCACCGCTACCGGACGAACGCTGTTTAAGGATTTGCCCTTCGAAGAACTGAAGCGGACGCAGCTCGAAGTTCTGACGAACGACGAGCACATCATAAGCATCGCCGTTTCCGATAATACTGGCTGGGAGGAATTGATCGTCGTCGATGCAAAGGACGTCGAGGAATCGGAACGCAACGCGATCAAACGACTGACCGCGCTAATCAGGGAACGTGATCCGGACGTGATCGAAGGCCACGATTTGTTCCGGGTTGACCTGCCCTATCTGGTAGCCCGGGCGAAAAAATTAAAAGCCCAACTGGATTGGGGCCGGAGCGGTGGATTTCTGAGATCGCGGCCGTCGCGGCTGCAAATTGCGGAGAAGACGATCGACTACCCCAAGTTCGCGATCGACGGCCGCCATTTCGTGGACACGTTCCTTCTCGCGCAGTTTTATGATGTCGGGTTGCGAACATTGACCGGGTTCGAGCGCGC
>DASZJH010000026.1:0-7146 GCA_035948375.1 Chthoniobacterales bacterium | reverse complement strand
CGCTGTTTTTCGCTGATCGGTTTTTCCAGCCGCTCCAGCACCAGCATCATGTCTTCCCAGACTTTCCGTTTTTCGGCCGGCGATTGGTTCCTCAGCAAATAAGCCGGATGATAAGTGACCATTAACGGCGTGCCGTTGAAGGACTCCCAGCGTCCGCGCAGTTCGCGCATCGGCGCGCGTGTTCCAAGAAGTCCTTCGACCGCGACCGCGCCCAGGGCCACGATCACTTTCGGTTGGATGATGTCGATCTGTTCCATCAAATACGGCCGGCAGGTTTGCATCTCGCGCGGTGTTGGCGCGCGGTTGCCATAAGAACTGCCCGGTGTATCCGGCCGACATTTCAAAATATTGGCGATGTAAACTTCGCCACGCGCGAATCCCATTGCCTTGATGATCTTGGTCAGCAATTGCCCCGCACGTCCTACGAACGGCTCGCCCTGTGCGTCTTCATCTGCGCCCGGCGCTTCGCCGATAAACATGATTTCTGCGTCGGGATTGCCGACTCCGAACACGGTTTGAATTCGCGAGCTCGCCAGGTTCGGACATTTCACGCACGCACACACGCGTTCTTGCACCGCCGCGAGTTTGCCGATGCTCTCACCTTTAGAAGGAGACGCGCTGTCATGTCCCAAATTTTTGGACGGTCCGAGCCGGACTGGCGCCGGCGGCGCGGCGCCCTCCACGAGATTCTCTGTCGCCGATGGAATTCGATTCATCGATTCGAGCGCGTTTCGCGAAGCGCAGGGTACTCGCGAGCCTTCTTCACGCATTCGTTCGAGAGCTTGAAGAACGGTCTCGAGCGCCTGCGGAAATTGCATCAGCCGCATATTGTGAAGTTTTGCGCGAATCAGCAAATGAATTGATCATCCGCCGATGAGTTCAAAGTTGAGCGATTACGATTATCCGCTGCCGAGCGAGCTCATCGCGAAACGTCCGCTGCCGCAGCGCGACGAGTCGCGGATGATGGTTCTGCATCGCGATTCGCAAACAATCGAACACCGACAGTTTCGCGATTTGAAGACTTTTCTGCAGCCTGGCGACTTGCTCGTGCTGAACAACACTCGCGTTCTGGCGGCGCGGAGATTTTCCGACGATCGCGCGGTTGAATTTTTATTCCTGGAAAAACTTGGACCCGCTCGCTGGCGATGTTTGGTCAAACCCGGCCGCAAAATGAAGCCCGGCGCGACGACAAAGATCGACAATGTAATGGTGCGGGTCGAAGAAATCCTGCCCGACGGCCAGCGAATCATCGCGCTAACGGAGGATGTCGATCTTTACGCGCAGGGGTCAATGCCGCTGCCGCCTTATGTTCGACGTGACAGCGATTCCGCCGACAACGAGCGATACCAAACTGTCTTCGCGGAAACGCCTGGTGCGCTCGCAGCACCGACGGCTGGTCTTCATTTCACCCCCGAAATCTTGTCCGAGATTCCCCATACATTTATCACGCTGCATGTGGGGCCCGGAACTTTTCGGCCGGTCCACTCGGAAAATGTCACCGAGCATCGGATGCATGCCGAATCGTTTTCAATTTCCGAAGGCGCCGCTGTGAGGGTCAACAACGCGCAGCGGATTGTCGCCGTTGGAACGACAACTGTTCGCGTCTTAGAAACCGTCGCTCAAAAAACTCGACCGTTTAAAACGGTCAAGTTTACAAGAGCTGAAATTATCGCGCAGCAAGGCCAGACGAACTTGTTCATTAATCCGCCGTTTCAATTCCAGGTAGTCGAGGCGCTGCTTACGAATTTTCATCTGCCGCGTTCGACGTTGTTGATGCTGGTGAGCGCGTTTGCTAGCCGTGAGTTCGTGTTGCGCGCTTATGACGAAGCGATTCGCGAACGTTATCGATTCTACAGCTACGGCGATTGCATGTTGATCTTGTAACGTTATCCTCGGCGCAATGGCCGAAACCGAACAACCTCGCGGCGAGCTGGTGATTCAGACAATCGCGATGCCCAAGGACACTAATCGCGACGGGGACATCTTTGGCGGCTGGCTGGTTTCGCAAATGGATTTGGGCAGCGCCATACTGGCCGGCCAAATCGCAAAGTGTCGGGTGGTGACAGTCGCCATCGAAGGAATGGCCTTTTTAAATCCAGTGCGCGTGGGCGACACCGTTGCGTGTTATGCCTGGTTAGAAAACATTGGGCGCACGTCGATGAAAATCGGTGTCGACGTTTGGGTGACCCGATATCAGACAGGCGAGCGGGTAAAGGTCACCAGTGGCGTTTTCACTTACGTCGCGCTCGGGTCGGATGGAAAACCGACTCCCGTTAAACGCGATTGATCAGGGCGGTGACGGCTGATCCGGATTTTGCGTCGCCATGATTTCGTTCGACGCCGAAACGGTAACTGGTGGGACCACTTGGTCGGATGCCGGTGGCGCCGCGACCTGGTCCGACGTCGGTTCCGACCATGAATTCGGAACCGATTCAACGCCAGAGGTAATCCGCGGTTCGCTCGGCTGCGCCAGTTTCATTTTCTCCTTCAATTGGCGCTTGGCTTGGCGGTTGGCCGCTTTTTGCGCCTTCGCGATCGCTTTCTGGCGCTGCTTCATCTGTTTCTGAACGTAATTACGGTAGGCCCGTTCCCGGCGAGCTTGCGCGCTCATGGACGAGCAGCCGTTGAGAGTGAAACCGAAAACAACAATCAGGCAGAGGGTTGAGATTCTCTTGTGCACGCAACATTTAGAGCACAAGGCGTGCTAACTGTAGCGGCCTCGCTCGCCGCGGCGTTCTTGCACAGCGACAGAGCGCTGTGGCTACAATAATTGCCGCACAGACCTGACCGCGCGCAGATAAATGTGGTGCGGGCCGCCGCGCAGAAGTTCCTGGGTCATGAGATCGACCGGGGAATTGCTTTGGGCGGGCATCATTTGCGGCTGCGCGGTCTCACTATCGCCGCTTCGCGAAACCTCCAGGAGATCGCCGCATTTCGCCGGCGTGACACAGAACTTCACGCTTCGTGATTTGAGAACGACTTCGCCAATGGGATCGCCAGCTTTCTCGCGCAGTTCGATGTCGATCTTTTGGTTGTTCGCATCCAAAAATCGGCAGCTTCCGTTCATCTGCTGCTGGTTTGTTTTCCATTTTAGTTGCGCGGCCAGCCAGCCAATCAAGAAGATCGCCGTGGATTTAAAACCGGGCGCGAAATCCACGGTCACGCTTTCCATTTCGGAAAAATGATGATGCGAAGCCGGATGATCGAAAAATTGGGCGATGGCGTAGCGGACCTTGTCGAGTCGGGTCCAGTTCAGGTCGCAAAGTATGATCCGCTGCTTGGCTTCCTGTTCCGCGGTTTCGACGAGGCGCATTTGCGCTGCGAAATCTCTCCACGATTGGCTGTCGAAGATCAGTCGGTCGACCCACGCCCAAAGCTGCGGGTCCATCGCTTCGGGAAAATCATCCTGCCACCAAAGATAAAGCGGCAAATCGGAATCGAGGTGGGAGAAAACAATGCTCGGCAGCAGTTTTATACACGGCCCTTCCAGCAGAAATGAAATCTGCTCGGTGCAAATTTGTTTACTGCCGGCGCGCGTCAGATGGCAATGCGCGTTCACCCAGGCCTCCACCCGATTTTCATTCGATTCGCGATTGGCTCCAATCACCAGCGCGCGGCAGGCATGGTTTTCCGCGATCCGGGCGATCAACTGGGTGTTTTTTTCAAGCGAACCTGGCTTTTCACTGTAAACCGCCAGATTGATCAGAGACGCGCGCGTCATCGCGCCTTCGCCGTCACTCCAGAGTTTTTTTAGCTCGCCGGCAATGTCTCGAATCTCAACCGGCTGGCCTAACGAATTGTTTTCGACGGCGTCGGGCATTTTCAGAGTCTCCTCCAGGCGCGGCTGTCGCGGGCCAGAAGTTCGTCGGCTTGATCGGGACCCCAGGATCCGGCGGGATAGAAACACAATTCGGGCGCGTTCTTTTTTGCAGACCATGCCTTTTCCACGATGTCGATAAAAGCCCACGCTTCTTCGACTTCGTCGCGCCGCGCGAAAAGCGTCGCGTCGCCGCTCATCGCGTCGAGCAGCAAGCGTTCGTAGGCTTCCGGACTCGCTTTGCCGAATGAGGTTCCGTAATGAAAATCCATTTTTACCGGCTCGATCCGGAAACTCGTTCCCGGCATTTTCGCCTCCATCCGCAAAGAAATTCCTTCGTCGGGTTGGATCCGAATCACCAGCACGTTCGCTTCGTTGGTCTCTTTGTTGAACAAAACCATCGGCGCCTTCTTAAAATGGACAGAAATCTCGGTGGCCGATTTTGGAAGGCGTTTGCCGACGCGCATGTAAATAGGCACGTCCCACCATCGCCAGTTGTCGACATTCAGTTTTAACGCGACAAAAGTGTCGGTCGTCGATTTCGGATCGACCTTTTCTTCCTTGCGATAAGCGGGAACCGGTTTGCCATTGATCGCGCCATCAGCGTACTGGCCGCGCACAACGTTGGTCGCCACTTCTTCCGCCTTCATCCGCCGCAAACAGCGGACAACCTTCACTTTTTCATCGCGAATGCTGTCCGCCCGTAAATCGCTTGGCGCTTCCATAGCCACGAGACATAAGAGTTGGAGGAGATGGTTCTGCACCATGTCGCGCAACGCTCCCGCGCTTTCGTAGTAACCTGCGCGACCTTCAACACCCAGCGTTTCCGCGGCGGTGATCTGGAGATGATCGATGTAACGCGTGTTCCAAAGAGGCTCGAAAATCGCGTTGGCGAAGCGCAGCACCAAAATGTTCTGCGCGGTTTCTTTGCCGAGGAAGTGATCGATCCGGTAAGTTTGATCTTCACTGAACGAGTTGCTGATAACGCGATTCAGTTCGCGGGCCGATTCCAGGTCTGTGCCGAACGGTTTTTCGATAATGACGCGGGCCCAGCTTCCCTCCGCCGCGTTGTTTAATCCCGCAGCCTTCAGATGTTTTAGGATCGGTTCGAATTGATCCGGTCCGACCGCGAAATAAAAAAGCCGGTTGCCGCGCGTGCCGCGTTCCTTGTCGATCTTGTCCAAACGTTGGGCCAGACTCTTGAAGCCGGACGCGTCGCTGAAATCGCTCTGATGATAAAAAATGGACTGGGCGAAGTTTTTCCAGATTTCATCGCGCACCGTCTGACGCGAGAATTTTTTGACCGCCTCTTCCATTTCCTTGCGAAAGTCGTCATCAGCCTTCGGGCGCCGGGCAAAACCGATCACACTGACAGCGGGCGGCAACTCGCCATCAGCCGCGAGATTGTAAAGCGCGGGCATCAGCTTGCGATGAGTCAGGTCGCCTGTGGCGCCGAAAATGACCACGCTACAGGGCTGCGGCACTGCGCGAGTCGACAAACCCTCGCGTAAAGGATTGGCTTCGGTCTGGTCGGCCGCTCGATTCATAGGAATCAATCGCAAACTACGCAGACGCTGTGGTGAGCGCTAGCCGAATCCAATTTCGAGGATTTGGCTGAGACGAATCTCTTGCCGGAAACCGCTATGCCTGTCTACGGAATGACTTCGAGGATCGCGCGGCGAAGGTCGTCCAGGCGCGCGGGCTTGCTCAATACAAGATCGACACTGTCCGATGTCTCACCGGTCGCATCCATCAAATCGGCAAAGCCGGTAAGCATGATGATCGGTTCCTGAGGACGTATTTTTTTAATCGACGTGGCCAGCTCGTCGCCGCTGATCTCAGGCATCGCGCGATCGGTAATGACGAGATCGAAATTGTGCGCTTGGAATTTTTCCATCGCCTCGCTCGCATTGGCGGCTGTCTCGACAACATGTCGATCTTCCGCCAGGTAGGCGCTGACGATCTCGCAAATTGCCGGATGATCGTCCACGACCAGAATGTTGAGCGGCCGCACTGCCCGCGGACGTTCTGTGTGCTCGCGCGGCGCCGCTTCTTTCAACACCGGCAAGTGGATCGTGAACGTCGTTCCTTTTCCCAACTTGCTTTTGATCTCGATGGTGCCGCCATGCCGGCGAATGATTCCATAACTCATCGCCAAGCCCAGACCGGAACCGCCGGGGCCCTTGGTCGTGTAAAATGGCTCGAGGCAATTGCGCAACGTCTCTTCGCTCATGCCGGTGCCGTTGTCTGTGACTTCCAACCGGACGCGCGAACGATGGACGCTCGTGCGGAACGAGAGCTCGCCGCCCTGCGGCATGGCATCGACCGCATTGAAGATCAGGTTCGTTAAAACTTCACGTAGTTCGTCCGGCGCACCGGAGACGGGCATGATTTCATTTAAGTCTTTGTGAACGTGAATCGTCGCGCCGGTGGCGTCCGCCTGGGATTGCCAGCGCGGCGCGGTCAAAGAGATCGCTTGTTCGACAAGTTCGTTAAGATCGACAGATTGCCGGCGATCCTGCGTGGTCCGGGGCCGGTAGAATTCTCGCAGCCGTCCCACCAGGGTGGCGTTGTCGTTTGCGGCGCGTACAACGAGTTCGAGGTAGGTGCGCACTTTGGATTCGGCGGGCACGTTCCGGAGGTCGCGTAACAAAATGTCGCCGTAGCCAAGAATGACAGAGAGGCCGTTGTTAAGATCATGGGCAATGCCGCACGCCATTGTTCCGAGCGCGCGCATTCGTTCCTGCTGGATGATCTGTTGCTGCGTCTCGCGCAATTCAGTCAGCGTTTTTTCGAGCTCGGCGCTGTCGCGTTGAAGTTGCAGCGTTCGTTTGTCCACCAGGCGCTCCAGACCATCGCTGTAAACCTGGCACTGTTGGAAAAGTTGGCGCGCGGTGAGCAGGTTTTGGATTCGCAACAGTACCTCGACGGAGTCGAGCGGCTTGGCCAGGAAATCGGTCGCCCCGGCACCAAGCGCGGCGTGCTTGGCTTCGGGAGTTGTGTCGGCCGTGAGGACCAAAACGGAAGGGCGGCTCCGCGGCGCCATCAGCTCTTTGATGCGGCCGAGCACTTCTAATCCGGAAACCGGCTCCATATGCAGATCGAGAAGAAGCAGATCGGGATTGAAATCGAGCACACGCCGCGCGGCGATGGCGGGATCGGTGATAAACTGGCAATTCGTGTATCCGGCCTGCGCGATAACTTTGCTGAGCGCCGATGCGCTGGATTCCTCGTCGTCGATGATAAGGATGCGGGCGCTGGTGTTGCCAGGCGGATGCAGCATGTTTGCGGCGACGAAAAGCTAGTTGTATGCCCTTGTTAGGCCATTT
>DASZJH010000025.1:0-6355 GCA_035948375.1 Chthoniobacterales bacterium | reverse complement strand
GCCGGAGGCAAAGGCGATCCGGACAAACAAAAAATCGAGATCGACAAGTCGGAAGGCAACGTGCCCATCGACGACGCGACTTTTCATTTTCCAACCGCTCCAGCGAAATAATTCACGATCATGCGCTCCTTAAAATTTCTCGTAACGATTGCATTTTGCGGATCGGCGTTCGCGCAGCAACAGACTTCGGCGCCGTTTACTTCAGCAACCATTTCCGGCCTCGGCGCGCGTAACATCGGTTCGGCGGCGATGAGCGGCCGCATCTCGGCCATCGCCGGCGTGCGCGAGCCATCGGGGAAAGTCTCGCTCTTTGTCGGCGCAGCCAGCGGAGGCGTTTGGAAATCGGACGATCAGGGAACGCGTTATCGTCCGGTGTTCGACGAGCAGGCGGTGCAATCCATCGGCGCGATCACGCTGGATCCGAAGAATCCGAAGAACGTCTGGGTCGGCACCGGCGAACCGTGGACGCGCAACAGCGTGTCGATCGGCGACGGCATTTACAAATCGATGGATGGCGGCGAAAGCTGGACCCACGCCGGTTTGAACAAATCGGAGCGCATCTCGAAGATTCGCGTTAGTCCAAACAACAGCGACACAGTTTACATTGCGGTTCCCGGCGCGTTGTGGAGCGATTCGCCCGACCGCGGCCTCTACAAAACGACTGACGGCGGCAAGACCTGGAACCTGGTCCTCAAGGGCGCCAACCTTTCCACCGGCTGCACTGATCTCGCGATCGATCCGGCGAATCCCGAAACGATCTTCGCGTGCATGTGGGACTTTCGGCGAAAGGGTTGGGAATATCGTTCCGGCGGGGACGGTCCGGACAAACCGTCGGCTAGCGGATTGTTCCGTTCGAGCGACGGCGGCAACACTTGGACCGAGATCACGCCGGACAAGAACAAAGGTTTTCCGAAGAAACCCTACGGCCGGCTCGCGGTGGCGATTGCGCCCTCGAATGCGAAGCGAGTTTATTGTTTTGTCGAATCGCCGAACAGCGCGCTATTTGTTTCCGACGATGGCGGCGCGACCTGGGAAGCGCGCGACAAGAGCCAGTGGATGGTGTGGCGTCCGTTTTATTTCGCGAACCTGATTGTCGATCCGAAGAATCCGGACCGCGTGTTCAAGACCGATGGTGCGTTGATCATGAGTGAAGACGCCGGCAAAAGTTTTTCAGTGGTGGGCGGTTTCCAGGGCGCGCACGGTGACGTGCACGATGTCTGGATCGACGCGACCAATCCGCAAACCGTGTTTAGCGGGGACGATGGCGGGATGTGGTATTCCTACAACGGCGGGAGCAAATGGTGGAAGGCCGACAATTTGCCCGTGTCGCAGTTCTATCACGTCAGCGTCGACGACGCCGATCCGTTCCGAGTCTACGGCGGGTTGCAGGATAACGCCGCGTGGGTTGCGCCGTCCGAATATCCCGGAGGCATCACCAATCATCAGTGGGAAAACATGTACAACGGCGACGGATTCTGGATGTTTCCCGACCCCGCCGATCCCGATTACATCTACGCCGAGTATCAGGGCGGAAACGTCGGCCGGGTGAATCGCAACACCCACGAAGCGCGCAACATTCAGCCGACTCCGAATTACAAGGAGAAGCTGCGCTGGAATTGGAACACGCCGATCGCGCTCTCGCCTAACGAAAAGGGAACGATTTACATCGGCGCGCAGTTTTTGTTTAGATCGCGCGACCACGGCCAGAGCTGGGAGCGAATTTCGCCCGATCTGACGACCAACGATCCACAGAAGCAAAAGCAGGAACAATCCGGCGGCGTGACCATCGACAATTCGTCGGCCGAGATGCACACCACGATTTATTCGATCAGCGAATCGCCTAAGGACAAGAACTTGATCTGGGTCGGCACCGATGACGGAAATCTTCAGCTCACCCGCGACGGCGCAAAAACCTGGAGCAATGTCGTCGGCAACGTTCCCAATTTACCGAAGAACTCATGGGTAAGCTGGGTTCAGGCGAGCAACTTCGATGCGGGCACTGCCTACGCGGCCTTCGATCGACATACCTTTGGCGACATGGCGCCGTACGTTTTCAAGACGACCGATTACGGCAAGACCTGGACGCCATTGGTGATGCCTAACGATTCAAAAACTGTTCGTGGTTACGCGCATGTGATTAGGGAAGACCTCGTCAAACCCGATCTGCTGTTTTTGGGCACCGAGTTTGGCCTTTGGGTTTCGATCGACGGCGGGAAAAACTGGGCGCAATTCAAGGGCAATCATTTCCCGGCCATCGCGGTGCGCGATCTGGCGATTCAACCGCGCGACAACGATCTGGTCCTGGCGACGCACGGTCGCGGAATCTGGATCATCGACGACATCACGCCGTGGCGGGCGTTGACTCCAGAAATCCTGTCGCAAGAGGTCGCATTTGTTTCGGCGCGTCCGGTGCAGGAACGGATTGAAGGTAATGGCGGCTGGGCCAATGGCAGCGCGATGTTTGTCGGCGACAATCCACCTGACGCCGCGGTCATCAATTATTATCAGCGCGAGCGTCATCTTTTCGGGAAATTAAAAATCGAAGTGCTCGATTCCACCGGAGGCGTCGTCGGTGAAGTTTCGGCGAGCAAACGTCCCGGCTTGAACCGGGTGATGTGGACCATGCGCGAGAAACCGCCACGGGTTCCGCCCGCCGCACAAATCGCCGTTGGCGGTACGCGCGGTGTTCGATTTGCACCCGGCGAATACACCGTCCGCCTGACCAAGAACGGAAAGACCTACGAGACGAAGTTTACCGTCGGTCTCGATCGGCGGGCGAAGTTCACCGACGCGGATAAGAAAGCGCAGTTCGATGCCGTGATTAAAGTGCGCGCCTTGTTCGATGACGAAAGCGCTTTGATGGATCGGATCCTGTTTCTTCGGAGCGAAGTTGCGAAATCAGGCGCGGCATTGCCGGCAAATGATCCGCTTCACAAGAGCGTGAAGGATTTTGACGGCAAGATCGAAACGGTGCGAAAGAAAATTGTGGCTACGACCGAAGGCGGCGCGATCACCGGTGAAGAACGCATCCGCGAACACACCGATCAACTTTACGGCGCGCTGCTGAGTTACGAAGGCAAACCGGGCGACTATCATCTCGCTTATATCGACACGCTGCGACGAGAGCTCGACGACGTGAACAAGGATTTCGAACAATTGCTGACGAAAGACTTGCCGGCGTTCAACCAATCCCTGAAGAGCAAAGGCAAAGAAGAGGTGAAAGCCCCGCCGGCGAAAATTGCCGTGAATGATGAAGGCCCGGCTTCAGGCGGAAACTTCGCAGGTTCAATCGATCCGGACGAAGCCGTTGGATCGACAATGTTGCCGACGAACCTTCGACTGCTGCATTGACAGGGCGATGGATTCGCAGTTCAGAGTTAGCTCGTGAGCCGAGTCCTGATTGCTGATGACCAGCGCGATGTGCTGGAAGCGCTGAGGATTTTGCTCAAGGGCGAGGGGCACCAGACCGAGTCGGTCACGTCGATCAGCGGAATTTTCAACGCCCTTCAGCAACGCGATTACGCGTTGTTGATGATGGATCTCAACTACACGCGCGACACGACTTCAGGTCAGGAAGGTCTGGAAGTTATTCCGAAAATTGAGTCTTTGGACAGCACGTTGCCGATCGTGGTGATGACGGCGTGGGCGACGATCGATCTCGCGGTCGAGGCGATGAAGCGCGGCGCGCGCGATTTCGTTCCGAAGCCGTGGGACAACGAGCGGTTGCTCACGATTGTGCGGACGCAGATCGAGCTCGGGAGCGCGTTGCGCAAAGGCCGCAAACTCGAAGCCGCGAACAAACTTCTCGTTGGCAATGTTCCGAACCTGATTGCCGAAGCGCCGTCGATGCGGCCGGTGATCGAAATGATTCAACGCGTCGCGCCGTCGGACGCGAACGTGCTCATCACCGGCGAGAATGGGACCGGCAAGAGTCTGATCGCACAAGCGTTGCACGCGCTCTCACCGCGCGCGTCGCACAGCATGATCACGGTGAACATGGGCGGTTTGTCGGAGACGTTGTTCGAGAGCGAGCTGTTCGGTCACGTCAAGGGCGCGTTTACCGACGCGAAGACGGACCGCGCCGGGCGGTTCGAGCTGGCCGACGAAAGCTCGCTGTTTATGGACGAGATCGCGAACATTCCGCTCAATCAACAGGCGAAACTGTTACGCGTAATCGAGACCGGCGAATTCGAGCGCGTCGGTTCATCGAAAACGTTGCATGCGAACGTGCGGATCATTTCCGCGACAAATGCCAACCTGGCAGATGAGGTGGCGGCCGGACGTTTTCGGCAGGACCTGCTTTTTCGGCTGAACACGATCGAGATTGCGCTGCCGCCGTTGCGCGACCGGCGCGAAGACATCATGCCGCTGGCCAACAGTTTTCTTCAACAGCACGCGCAACGTTATCGCAAGGAACTCGCCGGGTTCGATGAAACCGTGCGCGATCGGCTGATGCAACATTCGTATCCCGGAAACGTGCGCGAACTCGATCACGTGGTTGAGCGCGCGGTGTTGATGGCGAGAGGTCAGCACATCAAGTCGGCCGATCTTGGCCTAACGACGGGTGGGGGGGAATCGAAAAGCCTGGAAGACATGAGCCTCGAAGAAGTGGAAGCGTTCCTGATCAAAAAAGCGCTCGCGCGAAATAATGGAAACGCGCGGAAAGCGGCCGAAGCGTTGGGACTGAGTCGAAGCGCGTTTTACCGCAGACTCCAGCAATATGGATTGTAGCTGTGGTGGCAGGTCCGAGCCGGACTGGCATTTTCCCGGCTGCACGTCTGTCAGTTTTGCAGGCGAGACGCCTGCCTCCACAGGAGAGTCATGAAAAGAGGGCCGAAAGATCGATATCGGTTCTCGCACCAGGGCAAATTGACGTGGCTGATCATCGGCGCCGTCGCTCCGGCCATCATCATCGGGTTGTCGATCTTATGGTTCGGCGATTTCAGCGCGAAAGTTCGATGGACGCTCACGCTTGTCATTTTCGTGTTCGGCGCCGGGTTCCTTTCCGCCGCGCGCGATCACGTGGTGCATCCGCTGCAGACCATGAGCAATTTGCTGGCGGCGTTGCGAGAGGGCGATTATTCGATCCGGGCCCGCGGCGCCCGCGCGGACGACGCGCTCGGCGAAGTGCTGTTGGAAGTGAATACGCTCGGCGAAACTCTCCGAGTGCAACGCCTCGGCGCATTCGAAGCTACCGCGCTTCTGCGCACGATCATGGCCGAGATCGAAGTTTCGGTATTCACTTTCGATCCAGACCGGCGTTTGCGATTGGTCAATCGCGCCGGCGAAGACTTGTTAGGTCAGCCCATCGACAAACTTCTTGGTCGAACCGCAAGAGATCTCGGCCTCGAAGAAGTGTTCGATGTCGATCAAGACGAGCCACTGACTTTGTCGTTTCCGGGCGGTTCGGGACGATGGCGCGTCGGTCGAAGCACGTTTCGCGAACGCGGTCTGCCCCACGATCTTATCGTCCTTACCGATTTGAGCCGGACGCTGCGCGAAGAAGAGCGACGGGCCTGGCAACGAATTGTTCGGGTGCTCGGTCACGAAATGAACAATTCGCTGGCGCCAATCAAATCGTTGGCCGGCAGTTTGGAAAATCTCCTGCGGCGCGAGCCGATGCCGCGGGATTGGAAAGATGACGCAGAGAGTGGGTTGAAATCAATCGGGGCGCGCGCGGATTCGCTGAGCCGATTCATGCAGGCTTACACGCGCCTGGCCAAACTTCCGCCGCCACAAATGGAGGATGTCGATCTTGGAGAGTTGGTTCAGCGGGTGGTGAACCTCGAACCGCGCTTGAAGGTCCAAGTAATTCCCGGATCAAAGATGCAGATCCATGCGGACGCTGCCCAGATCGAACAGGTGCTGATCAATCTCGTGCACAACGCGGTCGATGCCGCGCTCGAAACGAACGGAGCGGTCACGATGCGATGGCGCGAGGCGGACGAGTGCATTGAAGTCAGCGTGACGGATGAAGGACCCGGAATCATGAACCCGACGAATTTGTTCGTTCCGTTTTTCACAACCAAGCCTGAGGGATCGGGGATTGGGCTGACCCTGAGCCGGCAGATCGCGGAAGCGCACAACGGCACGTTAAGTTTGGCGAATCGCAACGATCGCACTGGCGCGGAAGCAGTGTTGCGTTTGCCCAAATAGTTGTCGCGCGGCGCTCTGTCGCCGTGATTTTAGAAACGCCCCGACAGATTAGGGCGGTTACAACGTCCCAAAAGCGGGACGAAATCGTCCCACGAGCGAATCGCTCGCGGTTCGTGACGAAAACATCAAAAAGTTTTAGTCGCTGATCATCAGCGACTTAGGACTTCGCTTTGGTCTGTGGCATGGGCATTGCAATAGG
>DASZJH010000024.1:0-37446 GCA_035948375.1 Chthoniobacterales bacterium | reverse complement strand
CTGGCGACAGAGATCGCGAATGAATTACGCGTGACCTTGAGTCCGAACGAGAAAGCGAATATCCAAACCAAGCCGACGACTAACAGCGATGCCTACGTCGTTTATCTTCAGGCGAACCACATCGAGCGCAATCCGGACACGTTACTCGAAGAGTACAAAAAAGCGGAGCAGGCGTATCTGAAGGCGATCGAGCTCGATCCCAAGTTCGCACTCGCCCATGCGCGACTCGCATCTACCTGCGCGGAGATTTTTCATTACTATGAACCGCTGGATAGTTGGAAAAAGAAAGCTCGCTCCTCGGCCCAGGAAGCATTGCGCCTCCAGCCAAACCTGGGCGAAGCGCACCTCGCGCTTGGCCAATGCATTTATTGGTTCGATCAAAATTACGACAGCGCGCTTGCCGAATTCGATACCGCGTTGCGATTGGCGCCGAACAATAGCGAAATCGGTGGACTGATCGCAGCCATCAAACGCCGCCAGGGAAAATGGGACGAAGCATTGGAGGCCTATCAAAAAATGAGCCGACTCGATCCCCAAAATCCGAGTCTTAACTTGTTTTTCACCTACACCTCGATGCGACGTTGGCCGGAAGCAGCCAAGGAAGCCGAGCGAATACGCACGATGGCCCCGGCGTCTTTCGTCGCAAAAACTCAGAGGGGGTACGTCGACTTCTGGTGGAAAGGCGATACGCGTCCGTTGAAATCAATTCTCGCAGAGATTCCAGAGGAAATTGATCCTGACGGTGCAGTCAGCAGTTGCCGCTGGGACGCGGCGATGATTGAGCGTGATTACGCGGCTGCTGCGCGCGTTCTCGAAATCTTCAAGCCGGATGAGTTTTCTTATTTGAATGCTGGCACCACGCCGAAAAGTTTCTGCCAAGGGTGTATTTATCTCGCCCAAGGCGATGCCGCGAGGGCTCGAAAATTTTTCGAGACGGCGCGCTCGAAGTTTGAAGCTGCGGTCAAAGAATCTCCTGACAGCGCCGGACGCCATGCCAATCTTGGTTTGGTTAATGCGTTCATGAATCGCAAAGACGACGCCATTCGCGAAGCGCGCCGCGCCGTTGAATTGAACCCTGAGTCCAAGGACGCTCTCGACGGCGCGCTCATGAGCGCATATCTCGCACTTGTTTACGTCCGAGTCGGCGAGAAGGATCTCTCGTTTCCGTTGATTGAGCGTTTGCTCAAAACTCCCGGCCCTGTCGACAGCGCCGATTACAGTATCACCGCGAACGATCTGAAGTATCGATGGGAGTGGGACCCGATCCGGAACGATCCGCGTTTTCAAAAACTGATCGACCACTCGACGCCGTGAGCCGATTTTTCGCCGAACTAAAGCGGAGAAAAGTTTACGCGGTCGCAATCGCGTACGCAGTCGGCGGTTGGGCCCTGGCTCAGGGAATCGCGCAGGTGTTGCCGGTCTTCGAAATTTCGAACTGGGTCATTCGCTTATTGGTCGTGTTGATCGTGCTCGGATTCCCACTCGCGCTCACGCTCTCCTGGTTTTTCGACCTCACTCGTTACGGCGTCGTGCGTACACCGAACCTGAGAGACATCGATGCGTCGTTGACGACCGCCCCCAGTGAAAATTCGATCGCCGTTTTGCCCTTCGCCGATCTCAGCCCAAATCACGATCACGATTATCTCAGCGACGGAATCGCAGATGAAATTTTGACCGCGCTATCCAAGATCGACAATCTTCGCGTCGCTGCCCGCCGATCCTCGTTTTGGTTCAAGGACCGGTCGGCCGATCTCCGAGAAGTCGCGAACAAGCTCAACGTTGCGCACGTGCTTGAAGGTTCCGTTCGCCGCGAACAGAACCGCGTCCGCGTCACAGCGGAACTGATCGACGCCCGAAAAGGTTTCACGATTTGGTCGGACATATTCGAACGCGAAATGCAAAGCATCTTCGCGCTCCAGGACGAAATCACGCGCGCGATTGTTGAGACATTAAAACTCAAGCTGGCGATTGCGCCGCCGCAGCCGGCGCGCAGTCTCGCCGCTTACGATTCTTACTTGCAAGGCCTGTTCTATTCCGACAAGAGCACCGAAGAAGCGCTTCGAAAAAGTCTTGGGCATTTCCAGCGCGCGTTGGAAATCGATCCGCGATTTGGCCGCGCCTGGACCGGAATCGCCAAGTCGTGGCTATGGCTGGCGGATGCTTACGTTAAGCCCCGCGAGGCTTATTCGAACGTTCGCGATGCCGCGCTGAATGCGCTGAGGATCGACAAGGACGACGCGGAGGCGCACGTTTACCTCGGCGAAACGAAGCGGATTCTCGATTGGAATATGGACGGCGCGGCGCGGGAATTCGCGCGCGCGATTGCCGTTGATCCGAAATCGACGCCTTCAAATTATTTTTCGGCCGCATTTTTCGCGGCAATCGGCGAGCGCGACAAAGCGCTCCAATATTTGAAACGTACGGCGACGATTGATCCGGCGTCTCTTTGGGTGAACAACGCAGCCTGCGAGCTCTATCGTTACTTCGGCCTTTACGACGAGGCACTCGCTGCCGGCGAACGCGCCGTTCAGCTCGACCCCGCATTCATTTTTGGCGAACCGTTACTGGCCGCTCTTTATCGGGAAATGGGCCGATTCGAGGAAGCGATCGCGCTTTACGAAAGGGCCGAGACCATCAGTGCCCGGCCGGCGTTTGGACATGCGATCACTTTCGCAAAAATGAATCGACCGGATGAAGCGCGCGAAGTCTTGAAAAAAGCGGTGGCGAGTCGCGGAAGTTACACACCGGGCGACGCCATCGCGCACGTCTACGTGACGCTCGGCGCGCATGATGACGCGATTCGCGAACTGGAACGCGCCGCAGACGAACGTTCGTCGTCGCTCCACTTCATCGGGATCGCCCCGGAGTTTGCTCCACTGCGTCCGGACGAGCGTTTCGTCAAGATCGTGCGGAGAATCGGATTGGATCCGGAGAAAGTTTTCGCCATCAACCCGGCCGGTTGATCATTGGAAGATCATATCCTGGCCGTGCCCGTGGGAACGGATGCCGTATTCGTGCAGATCGCGCGAAGCGAGGTGCATTCCAAAAATTAGCACGGCGATCAGACCGAAATACAAGATCGACATCGTCCAGCGCTGGGCCGGCGTGACTTCGTAGTAGCGGCGTTCTTCTTCAGTTCGCTTTCGGAACAACGAGATGATTCGCGGTAAAGAAGCAATCACCAGGAGCCAGACGATAAAGTTCGGATATTTCCAGCCAAACCAAAGCAGCACCGCGAATCCCGGTAGCCAGAGCCAGCGTGATAACGCCGTTACGATTCGTCCACCATCCAGCATTCCGACCGGAGTGAGGTTGAAGAGATTCAGGAAATAACCGAACCAGGCGAGCGCGAAAAAAATCGGAACGTCGAATACTTCGCCAGTCACATTGCAGGCAAACGCGCCCAGCGAGCCAAGCATTGGTCCGCCGATCCCGACGCACGCTTCCATCCAGGCGTTGCGTGGCGCTTCCTTGAGCGCGATGAACGCGCCCATGAACGGGATAAACACCGGCGCGCCGACTTTCAGTCCGAATTTTTTGGCGACGATGAGGTGGCCGCATTCGTGCACGAGCAGGAGCAGAACGAAACCGACGGCGAACTTCCAGCCCCACATCATGGTGTAAACCCAGATCATCAGCAGCATCGTGCCGCCGGATTTGAGTAGGAGAGGCAGAAACTTCAGCGCGGGAAGAATGAAAAACTTCAGCTTCACAAAAAACTTCGCGATCAGGACAAAGACAACGCCTATCGGACCAAGAGCTTTTTTGACCCGGCTCGACCAACTTTGCTGCGATGGGTGTGTTGCGTCCGAGGGTACGGTTTCAGGTTGGAGATCCATCCGATTAATTGACTAGAAGTCAGACCGATGGATCTCGCAATTCGTTGAACGCTGCACCCAAATGCGCCAGGACGTTACCGGCAAGCAACGATTCTTCACTCTCACGTTTTTGGAAGATCGACATCTCAGCCGCACGTCCGCAGACCCAAGTGCCGACGCGGCCGGCGTCGTACATTGATAATTCACGTCCGGCTAATCCGGCGCAAACGCCGGTCAGAACGTCGCCCATTCCGCCGCTCGCCATTCCCGGATTGCCGGTCGTGTTGTAGCTGATCGGCTTGCCGCGCTCGCAAACGATTGTCCGGCTACCTTTCAACAGGAGCGTAACCGGAAATCGATCGCAGAAATTTCGGGCAATGCCTGCGCGCGCCATCTTGCCGACGTCCATCAATCGACTCATTTCGCCCGGATGCGGCGTGAGCAGACGCGGTCCGCGGCAGCTTCGCAGGATGTCGATCTTGTCAGCCACAATGTTCAAACCGTCGGCGTCGACGATCATCGGTTGCGAGGCGTTTTCGATCAGATTCAAAACTTCTCCCGCGCGCGCCTTCCCCAAACCTGGGCCGACCGCCCACACGTTTACTTTTTCATCGAGTAAATCACGATATCGGCGGACAGGTTTCACCATTGCTTCGATCGGCGCATCGCTGGCGACAATCTCGTAGATTTCTTCCGGGACAAAAACTTCGACCAAGCCGGCGCCGGCGCGCAGGGCGCCTTCGGCTGTCATAATCGCGGCGCCGACGAATCCTCTTGATCCGGCGACAACGCCGATGCGGCCGAACTGATTTTTATAAGCGCTGAATTTTCGGCGCGGCAGGATCGCGCTCAGCGAATGCGCGTTGGCGGCCAGCTCATTTGGCGCGGTTGCGTCCGGCCAAAGATCCGTCAGTGGAACAATTTCGATGCGACCGACAAAATTGATCGCTGGATCAACAATTAATCCGTGTTTAACGAAGCCGATGGTGACGGTGAAATCGGCGACGACGGAATCTTCCGGATCGTTTTCACCGGAATCAGCGTCGAGTCCTGTTGGAAGATCAACGGCGAATACGAAGGCATTGTTTTCCCGGTGGAGGCGATTGATCTCGCGCGCCGCGGACCGAATCGGTTCGCGGAGAAACGACTTCGCGCCGGTACCGAGCAAACCGTCAAGAATGATTGTTTGCGTCGCGCGATCGATCGTGTCGGACGATTTCGGTGTCGCTTCGCGCAACGCCTTCAACTTTTTCTGGGTGAGCTCGCTGCAATTGTCTTCCGCGAACGGCAGGCGGACGTCGATCTTCCAACCGATGCGCTGCAATTGTTCCGCCGCCACCAGGGCGTCGCCGCCGTTGTGACCTTTTCCGGCAAAAACGATGCAGGTGGCGGGCTTTGGAAAAAATTGCCGGACCGCGCGTGCGACACCGGCCCCGGCCTGGTTCATCAATGCTTCGACGGTAATCCCGCGGGCGAAGGCGGCTTGTTCCGCAGCCTGCATTTGGGCCGAACTCAGAACGGGCGATTCCAATTAACCCTCCGCGTCCGTCGACTTGGATTTCTTTTTCTTACTCTTTGTCTCCGAATCCGAGGTGGAATCGGAAGATTTCTTGCGCTTTGACGATGTCGACTTTGACGAACGTTTTGAGCTCTTTCGATGCCGGGTTAGGTCCGGATCGCGGTAGTGCGTTTGATCGATAAACGGCTGAAGCGGGACTGTCTCCGGCTCCAAAGTCGCGGCGGAAGAGCTGGAAACGATTCTCGTGGCGCCGGGAATCCGAGACACGGAAGCCCGGTTTTGGATTCCGTGCGCAATTTCCAACGCGAGTTTTTGGCGATACGCAGAATTCTGCGCGTATTGCGCTTCATTCGGGTTGGTAAGAAATCCACACTCCACCAGCACGGAAGGAATTCGCGTGTTTCGCAAAACATAAAAACCGCGGCGCCGCACACCGCGATTGGCAGTTGGTGCTCCGCCAGCGACGTAATAATGAATCGCGGAAGCGAGCGGCAAACTTTGCGAGCTGTAAAAATAAGTCTCGATCCCGCTCGCGGCGGAGCGCGGCGTCGCGTTGAAATGGATGCAAACGAAAATCGCATCGCGATACGAGTTCGCGATGGCGACGCGGTTTCCAAGCGTAACAAATACGTCGCTGTCTCGGGTCATCACTACACGATAACCGGAAGCTTGCAGGATCGCCTTGAGTCGCTGGGCTACATCGAGAGTCATCACTTTTTCCGGGACGCGCTGTCCAGGAATTCCGCCCCGGTCGAATCCGCCATGGCCGGCGTCGATAATCACAGTCGTTGAGGGACGCTGACCTTCTGGTGCGACAACGGTGCGCGTTCTTACGACTGGCGTCGGAGTTGGTCGGGGCGCTACGGCACGTCGCTCTCGTTCATTAAGCGTGGTCGGCGCGGGCAAAGCGTGAGCGCTGTTCGCCAACACGAACGCGCTCGCAAAGAGCAAAAGGTATTGGCGCATCGGTTAGTCTTCCTTCGGTGCGTTAGCGGGGCGCGCCGAAAGTTTCGGAGCGTTGTCTCGCGTTGCCTGTGCGGCAGTTGTGTCGATCATGCCGCCGGCAACCCTTATCACACCGTCATCGGAATGGACAAGACGTGGTCGCGTTTTGGTTTCGGCAAAGCTGGCGCGGGAGACGAGCTCGCCGTTGAGGCCGACCCAGGCGTAGGACCAGGTTCGAGGAGCGGCGCAATAAAGAACATGCAGCTGATTCGAACGATCGAACTCGGCCTGGGGCTGATCGAACGCGATGACCTGACCCAAAGAGTAGGTCGCATAGACGATTCCGCTGTCTTGGTCTTCGACGCGGACATAGAGCGACGTGTGATCGGCAAACCGATTGGTCATGAGTGAGTAGGTGCGAGCATTTCCGGAGCCACGTTCGTCTTGGGGCATCCCGACCGTTTTCTGCCAAATCGGTCGCGCGTCGGTCACTTCGAAAACTTTCGTCGACGAATAAAAGAATTTGTTGAGGTCGAGGAAGTAAACGTGGGCCCGGACACGGTACGTCCCGAAATCGTGAACGCCGTACAACGGCGTCAGGTTTATTTTTCGTGTAACGCGTTGGCCTGCAGCCACGCTTAACGGTTCGGTTCCGGCCTTGGAAACTTGGGCAATCGACTGGCCTTCGCCGCCGTTGACCTCGAAACCGAACCAGGGCTGATTTTCGCTATCGCGAAGATCGACATCTCGTCCGGCGAGATTGGTGATGACCAGATTGGCGACGACCGGTTCGTGGGCGATGTATTGCAGCCGCGGAAATTTCAGCTCGATTTGAATCTGGCCGACGACGTTGCCGGCGAAAAACGAGAGACAGAGCAGCGGCCAGCGCAACTTCATGAAAGCGTAAACTACCGTAAAGCCGCGCCGTTGCATAGAAAACGCTAGGCCGAGTGGCGTTGCGAGCCGGCCTCGTCTTTTTGGGCTGTCTCCGCGTCGATTAAAATATCATGCCACAAGCCAGTGATCGTCTCGAGCGGAGGCCGGATACTTTGTTCGTAGGCAAACTCGATATTCTGCCAGGCCACGATTTCAAAAAGCGCGTCTCGACCGCGTGCGACAATCGTTTCGGCGTGCACAGTTTTGCCGTTGCGCAGAAACACAAGGCCGTTCTTTCCGTCCTTGACCATTTGCACGGCGCCGCTACGCCGGCTCAGGCAGCACATTTGCAAAACATCGACCACGTGAAACAAATCGGGCGTATCTGTCTGTGTTTTTTCTGCCCGCTCGATCGCGGCCAGTAAATCGTCGCCTTCGATTGGTTCCGGAAAGACTTTGGTGTCGGCAACCTCAAGCCGGTGATCCTTGGCGGGATAGTTTGGAAAAAACAAAACCTGCAGCGCGGAACCGAGGGTGAGACCGTCGATTCCTTCGGCTTCAAATTGAGTTAAAAGAAGATCGCATCGCTGATGGCGTCTTGCCCATTCCATTGCCGCGGACTCGGTTGGAACCAGCTGGCAATGGTGACGCGTGTAACTTTTCACCATTTGCACCAACGCCTCGCCCATTTCGGGGTCGCCGTGCACGATGAGCAAATGCATTACTGCGGCGGAGCGGTGTTGGGCGCGGGAAAAAGAGTTAAGAGTCTGGTCGGTTCGGCGCGTTTGTCCTGCAGTCGATCATTATAATAAATGCGCACGATGTAACCAAGATATTTGCGTGTCCCGCTCTCGGGCGCCGGACTCGCCTTCATAGGCTTGCCTTTCTTGGCAGGATTGATCGCGGCGGCGGCGGCGGCCAAGTCGGTCTCGGCCGTTTTCGCTTTTGATTTCGGGCGAATGTAGGTAACCGCCAAGGTTTCGCTGTTGCTATCCGCCCAGTCGTGATTCGGCGTCAGCCATTCGTAACTGACGTCGGCATCGGTGAGCTTGATATCGTTATCGCCGACCGTGTCGTAAAAGAAGACCTGGATCTTCACTTTGGTGTGGTCGATCACCGTGCTCGGCTGTTTCTTCACGCTGATTCGCAACATCAAATTGGTTTCGGAATCGGGGTCCGGCGTTTCCGAGACGTTGACTTCACTGATCCCGAGCGCGGAGCCGGGCGGAATTCCCTCGACCGTGCCGCGGGATGCCGTCACGTCGAGCTTGGCAACGGCTGTGGGCGCGGGCGCAATGCTGGCGGTTGTCGACGTTGGAACCCCGGTTTTCAATTTCATGTCCGCCAGCTCATAGATCGCGCCGGCCGATGGGCCGATCTCCTGCACTCGCCGCCAGGTTTCGGCCGACTTGTCGAAATTCTGGGTCGATTCGTAAATCATCGCCATCTCGGCGAGGACTTCGGCATTCTTCGGATCGCGTTGCGCAGCATCCTGCAAACGGGCGAGGGCGTTCACGGTGTCACCGCTCTCGCGGGCGGCGTTTGCTTCTTTCAATAACCGATCGGCCACGGAGATTGTCGATGTCGCCGGAGTCAACGCTGCGCTCGGCGACGCAACGGCCAACGCGACTGGCGGCGCCGACGGTGCAACGGATGGAAGTCGTGCCGGAACCTCTCGCGGAGCGACGCTCACCCGAGCAGGACGCATTCCGCCGAGGTAATGAATTCCAACCGCTCCGATTTCAGCGACCGCGAAAAGAATGACCAGAATAAGACCGACATTAAAGCTCTTGTCGGTCCGGGTTCCGGAAACGAAGGAGAGAGACGGCATTGGTAAGTGCTTTCTCTAAATCACTGCGGGCCGCTGTCAACCGAACACAGTTAGCGCGAGATGTCGCTTTGGCTCAGAAGCTGGAAACCGGCACCACTCAAAACTGAAATGGCGCATTCATTATCATCCACGTGGAGCGCGAGCGCGGCTTGGCCGCCCGGCCGCAAGAGCAGGGGATAAGTGAAATGCACGTTCACCTCAGCCATGAGGAGCGCAGCGAAAAGTTTCGACAGCTCGGTCGCGACTTCACCCATCTCGACAACCACGACCCGGCAGCTCCCAAACGCGACATTGTTTTGGCGGAATAATTTTTCCACGCCGCCGGGATCGCTGACGATCAAACGCGCAATGGCCGAGTCGGTCGATTCCGAAACACTCATAGCAATGACGTGGCATTCGTGAGCGTTGAGAAGTTTCAACACGTCGTGCATCGCGCCGACTTTGTTGGGCAGGAAAACCGAAAACTGTCTGACTAGCGGACCGTCGCGTTGCGATGTGGTTTTGGGAAGATCGAGCGCCATAAGGTGGATCGACTGTAGGGGAAGCTGTTTGCTTCCCATGGAGGGACGCTAGCGGCGTCCCCTACAGAGTTCGAACGCGGAGTATCTCATTGTCGGTCTTTCATTGGCAAGTCCCGAAGCGATCGAAGCGCCGCTAGCCCCAGCACGACTCACGGCTTGCGCGATCTGAAAAGAGAGCGTTCCATAGCCCCGACGCATGGAGCCGGAAAATGAATTGATCGCGCAGCGGCGCGAAAAGTTGAAAGCGCTGCGAGCCCGTGGAGTTGAACCGTTCGGGCAAGCCTTCGAGATATCGGGCTCGATCGCGGAAGTCCGGGAAAAATTCAAAGAGAACGAAACACTTCGCGCCGCGGGCCGGATCACCGCCCATCGCGACATGGGTAAAAGTCATTTTGTCGATCTTCAGGACGCGACCGGCCGGATTCAGATTTATTTTCACGAGAAGGAGATTGGCGCGGAAGCGATGGAGATTTTCAAGCTGCTCGATCTCGGGGATTTCATCGGAGTTGAAGGAACGTGTTTCCTCACCAAAACCGGCGAGCCAACGCTGAAAGCGCACAAATTCGAAGTGCTTTCGAAATCGCTCCGACCGCCGCCGGAAAAATGGCACGGTTTGCAGGATGTCGAAGCGCGTTACCGGCAGCGATACGTCGATCTTGTCGCCAACGAACAGTCGCGAGAGATCTTCCAAAAACGGATCGTGATGGTGCGAGAGATCCGCCGGTTCTTGGAAGACCGCGGATTCGTGGAAGCGGAAACGCCGATCTTGCAGACCGTGGCGGGCGGCGCCGCCGCGGCCCCGTTCAGCACCCGTCACAAAGCGCTGGGCCTCGATCTTTACCTGCGAATTGCTCCCGAACTTTATCTGAAGCGATTATTGGTCGGCGGATTCAACAAGGTCTTCGAGCTCAACCGAAATTTCCGGAACGAAGGCATTTCGCGGAAGCACAATCCGGAATTCACCATGCTCGAAATTTACTGGGCCTACGCCGATTTCGAGAAAATGGCGAACCTGCTAGAAGAATTGATTTGTGATCTGGCTGAGAAGGTTTGCGGATCGTTGAAGATCGAGCATCGCGATGCCGAGGCAAAAGTGACCCGCACGATCAACCTCAAGCGACCGTGGCGACGCGCGCGATATGTCCATCTTGTCCGTGAAGTCGCGGGCAAGGATTGGTTCGAAATTTCCAGGGAACAGCGCCGCGCCCGCGCGACCCGCGAGTTGAAACTCGAGATCCTGCCGCAGTCGGCCGATTTCGAAGTAACGCAACACGTTTTTGAAAAGCTAGTGGAAGAAAAAACGTTCGATCCGCTTTTCGTTACCCATTGTCCAAAAGAGTTGGTTCCGCTGGCGAAACAGAACGCGGCCGATCCGGCGTTGGTCGACGTTTATGAGTTGATTATCAACGGCGTGGAAATGTCGCCGGGTTACACCGAGTTGAACGATCCCGACGTGCAGCGAAAACGTTTACTCGAGCAAGCCGGAGAAGAGACGCAAAAGATCGACGAAGACTTTTTGCTCGCGCTGGAACACGGAATGCCGCCGGCAGGTGGACTCGGTCTGGGCATAGACCGTTTGGCGATGATGTTTACCGGTGCGGAATCGATCCGTGATGTGATTTTGTTTCCGCTCTTGAAACCGAAACGCGATTAGCGGTTCGGCGTGCCCGGCGAGACACTCGGCGACGGCGTCGGAGACGGAGACGACTCAGCCTTGGCCTGAGCTGTTTCGTTCTTCTTCGATTTGTCGGTGCTTTCTGTGATGAAAACCTTGTGCCTCAATGGGGCCTCACCGCTTTGTACCTGTCCTTCGCCATCCTGGCTGGCCTTGGCGCCTACGTCGTCGATTGAAGTCACACTGGAATGGAGGAGGCTGCCTTGGAATTTCGGATCGGTTCCGCTGGTGGGAAGTTGTTTGGTGGATTCAACCTCCAGCATCTTTTCCTTCCGGCGTTGTTTACTGGTGAGTTGACCGTCATCCCGAGACATTGCACCAGCGCCGAGACTGTCTTGGGTCTTTAGGCGATAGACCGAATCATCACCGTCAACGTTAGATGGGGTGTTGTCAGCTGGTTGCCCGGCCCCCGCGTTCTTGCTTGTGGTCCCGATGCCAGTGGTCGAGTAACTACCACCCGTCGGAAGGCTAACTGCGTGATTGGGGTCCTGGGCGAGCAAATCAAGACCAGTCCCGAGGGCGATAAAGGTCGTCAAAAGCGCGACTGACGATTTCATCAGACTAACCGATTACAACGGGAGCCTCCGCAAATCAACGGATTTTGATGTCAGGCGCCGGTAGAGCGATTTGGAACGCAGGTGCTCCGCAAATCACACTGCGTGGTCCGCGGCCTGTCTGCACGGATGCGTCGCGCTCCCGCACTCGAGTTGGATCGTCACGTGGCCAATGTGAAAGTGTTCCTGGAGTTCGTCACAAACGCGCGCCAGCAATTCGTCGTCAATGTTTCCATCCGGCTTCACTAAATGGACTGTCAGCGCCGTTTCCGTCGTGCTCATCGCCCAAATGTGGAGATCGTGCACCTTGGAAACTCCGGGCAGCTGCGCCAGATAACGCTCGACTTTTTCCGTCTCAATGTTTCGCGGTACGGCTTGCAACGCGAGATTAGTGGATTCGCGCAACAAATCCCACGTACCCCAGACGATGACGGCGGAAATTAACAGACTCACGACCGGATCGATCCAGTGCCAGCCAGTCCAAAGAATCGCCAAGCCGGCAATCACGACCCCCGCAGAGATGGCGGCATCGGCGGCCATGTGCAAAAACGCGCCGCGAATATTCAGATCGCGCTCACGACCGGAGCGAAACATCAGCGCGGTGCCCGTATTGATCGCGATGCCGAGCAACGAGACCCAAATGATCGTGTTTGCTGCAACTTCGGTCGGCGTTTTGAATCGACGCAACGCTTCCCACACGATTGCACCGACCGACACCAGCAGGAAGATCGCGTTGAACAACGCGGCCAGAATCGAACTGCCGCGCAAGCCGTATGTTCTGCGCTTCGTCGGCAAACTTTTGGTCATGGCGGTCGCGGCCCAAGCCAGCAACAAACCGAGGACGTCGCTCAAATTGTGTCCAGCATCGGCAAGCAGGGCCAGCGAATGCCCGATTACGCCGAAAATAATTTCGAACAAGACATAGGCGGTGTTGAGCACAATGCCGATGGCAAAGGCGGCGTTGAAATTGGTGCGAGAATGGGAGTGATCGTGAGCCATGGCTTACCGCTCTAATATGATCACCAGGAAGCCGAGGATGAAGAAGACCGCACTCACAATCAGCGGTTCGTATTTTTCCAGCGTTTTAAACTGTAAACGTTGCAGTCCAAGCAGGGTAAGCGAAGTGAAGGTGATCATTCCCGTAATAGTGGCGACGGCCAGAACCGTGCTCAACAATGCGAACCCAAGCCAGCCGTATTTCGCGCCGGTCAGGAATACCGGCAGGAATGCTTCACACGGCGAAAATGTCAGCAGCAACACCAATCCAGTAATCGCCGCCCAATCCGATCGTTGTCGTGACCAATCTCGCTCGAGCACGCGTTCCTCGTCTTCGATCGAATCATCTGGGTGATGATGATGATGGTCGCCGTGATCACGTGAATGGTGCTCGGCACTGTGACCGCCGAACAAATGGACGTGTCCATGACCGCCTTTCATTTGGCGAACGAGATAAAAAATTCCCAAAGCAATGAGCGCGCCGCCCGCTAAGAATGGAAATGCGTTGCCAATCCGGCTGTTGATTGCCATGCCGCCCCACACGATCAACACTCCGAGCGCGGTGGTGAAGATGACGTGGCCCACGCCTGCAAAGCCGGTCACCGCGAGCGTTTTTGTTTTGGTCCAACGTTGAGTGCGGGCCGCTACCACGAACGGAAGCCAGTGCGTCGGGATCACCGAGTGAAGAAATCCCACGGCAAATCCGGTGGCCAGCAGTGTTATGAAAACAACATCATTCACGTCAGCGCGGGTCCGTTATTCCGATAGAATAAGGCGCCGGCGCCAGAGGCCAATAAACGAAATCAAAATCAACAGCACGCGGAACCTTAGAAACGCGACAAGGTTTCGTGATCCTCGCGGCAGCGCTGTGTCTCGATTGTGACATGGACTAACTCTTCGTGCTGTTGAAGCAATTCGCGATACGCATCGGAACTCTTTGGTTCGTGCGCAACGATGGAAACAATGGCTGCGAATTTTCCGGTGCTGACCTGCCAGACATGGAGATCGGTCACCATTGAATCGCCGTCACTTTCCACTGCGCGCCGGATTTCGTCAGGCAAATCGGAAGAGAGTGGGGTGCGATCGACCAGAATTCCGCTCGTGTCCCGAAGTAATTGATACGCCCACGAAAAAACAACTCCGCTTCCGACGAGACCAACAACGGGATCGAGCCAACCCCAGCCAAAAAATTTGCCCGAAGTCAGCGCGACAATCGCGAGGAACGTCGTGAATGCATCAGCGAGCACGTGCAAGTAAGCCGCGCGCAGATTCAGATCGTGATGACGGTGATTGTGGGAATGGTGATCGTGCCCCGAGAGATGATGATCGTCTTTCAGAAGAAGAGCACAGACGAGATTTACCGTAAGCGCCACGCAGGCAATGCCGATCGCTTCGTTGAAATGAATCGTCAGAGGAACAAAGAGACGATGGACCGATTCACCGGCCATGAGTAATGCGACCACGGAAAGAACGACGGCGCTGGCAAAGCCGCCGAGGACGCCGATTTTTCCCGTCCCAAAACTGTAGCGCTCGCTGGATGAATGCCGGCGCATAAAATAATAAGCGATTGCGGTAATGAGGAACGCGGTGACATGCGTGCTCATGTGCCAGCCATCGGCCAGCAAGGCCATCGAATGAGAAAGAATGCCCGCGGTAATCTCGACGACCATCATCACGCCGGTAATGGCAATGACGATGTGCGTACGATGTTCTCCTTTCGTGAAGTCCTGGACGAAGTTGTGCGAATGCCGAAACTGGGAATGATCCGTCCGGTGCATTTGACTGAAAGATAACGCGATTATTGGAAGCGCAGCTTAAAAATCGTAGGCCACAGTGCCGTAGAATCCGCGACGCTGACCGAATTGCGGCGCGAACACGCCGATGCCACTACCATCGCGAAGTTCGTAGATCGTGTCGAACAGATTGACGACGTCGAAGCGAATCTTAAAGCTGCCGGGAACCTGCGGAATCTTTAGGTATCGCTGCAGAGAGAGATTTACGGTGTAGTAGTCGGGGACGCTCTTAGTGTTAACAAATCCTCTCCGCAATCCGTAGCCATAGAGAAACTCAGGGGACAATTTCCAATCATTCCAAGTGTAGGAAACACCGGCCGACGAGGTTACCCGTTGGTCGTGGTCGAGGAAGATCCAGTGCTTCTTGACGAATTCGTACTCCTCCGGGCCAAACAGAAATTGGGAGGAACTCCAATGTGTTCCGCGCGCCCATTCCCATGCCACGTTTCCCCAGGCCGAAATCGGGCCGTGGTCAAAGTTCGTCGTAAATTCGCCGCCGTAAATGCGGCCCCGCTTATAATTGAACGACGAGAAAATAAGCGCTGGGCCGAACTGTCCTTCATCGATAGTTGAATGGGAGCTTTTATAAAAGCCGTCGAGTCCCACGTTCCAGCCTTCCATGATCTTTTGGGTGACACCGGCATCGAAATAATGCGCGCGCTCTGCCGTCACCGGAGAATCCTTCTTGATTGCGGGTTCATTCGTTGTTCCGGTGAACTTTGAGATAGTGCTCTGGCTTACGGATTCCAGCGGCGGCGGCGTGAAGTAGCGGGCGTAACCCAAGTGAAGGGTGGTCGAATCACAGGGCTGGTAAACGATATTTGCGCGAGGACTGAACTGGTTCTCGTCCACAAAGGCGTTCTCGAAGTCGAGTCGCCCGCCGAAGTTGATCGTGAGCTGATCGAACGGTTTCCACTCGTCTTGCAAGTAGAAGCCGTAAAAATAGCCCCACTTGTCATTGTTATCGACGATGCGGACGGGGTTGTCGGGGGGTCTCTGGTTTCCGTTTGCGTCCACGCAGCGAGGATTGCTTGCGTCCACGCAGAAAACCTCAGTGGCGGTATCAACCGTCGCGTGTTGAGCGGTGAAAATAAATCCGCTACGAATAGTGTGTTCTGCGTTCAGCTTGTAACTGGCATCAAACTCAACTCCATTTGAGAGAATGTCGCGGTCAACTCGTGCTGCCACACCATTGAACATGAGATCGCCCACGTTGTCCGGTTGAAACAACACCGAGCTGTAGCGATTGAAGATCGACGCCTGGAAGTTCACATCATCCGCTTTCTTTTGATACGTCAGGATTTCGTAAGCTGAATCCTCCGCCTGGTTCTCATTGAGCTTCGCTGAATTGAAGGTCGTTCGGCCCATGTCGTTGAACGATGGAGTTTGGCCGGGATTATTCGGTATTTCGAAATTGTTGTGAGTATCGCTCACCAGAAGCGTGAATCGGCTTGAGTCATCGATGATGTAGGAAAAGTAACCGAATTGCTTGAATTGGTCTGTGTTGTCGTGAATCGGGTTGCTGCTCCGTGTCGGATTTTCAATGCCAATGCCGTTATGCAGATAGTTTTGAGTCAGGTAATAGCTGAGCCGCCCCGTCACGCCGCCGCGCTCGAGGCTCTCCGAAATTGTGTCGAAGCTGCCGACGTAAATCGATGCCTCATTGCCGGTGAACCCAGCACCCGTCTTCGTGTGAATGTCGACGACGCCGGTTTGGCGAAACCCGAATTGCGCCGGCAACGCGCCGGTCATCAGTGAAATATTATCAGCAAAGCGGGTCGCGAGTTCCGGCCCGAATCCAGGGATACTTTCGGGTAAGAGCACATCGTCTATTCGATATTGCAGATTGGCATGCTCGCCCCGGATGTGAAGTTGCCCGAACGAATCCCGCGCCACGCCGGGAAAGCGCAGAATCGTCTCGTTAAACAGTGCGTTTTCGCCTTGCGCCTGCGAATCAAGACGGTCGGGGCCGACGGTGTAACGCGTCGCGCCGAGACTCGGCACGATCGCTTCGCGCGAAATATCGAGTTCTTGAGCTGTAACTTCGACGCTCTGCGCGGTCGCGGTCGCCGGGGTTGACGCCGCCGACGGCGTTTCGATTTGTGAAGCTGGAGAAGATGCAGGCGAGGGTGTCGGCTTCGAAACAGCCTCTTGTCCGCTGGCGATGTTGCTGAGAGCAAACAACGCGGCGAATGTGATTTGAAATTTTTTCATAAAAGCTTGTTGTCGATCTTGTTTTGGTGATTGGTTTTGGTTTCGCCCGTCAGGCAAAGCCAGGGTGAAAGAGATTGCGTCTGCACACATGCGAGCCGCGATTCGGGCGAATTGCCTAACGAGTTACTCCGCGCCAAAACGCGGCCAGACTTGTGCTAGGCGGACGCGGGCGGGGCGTGCTCGAAGACTGCTCCGAGAAGAAACAGAGACTGGACCCACTGCGAATTTAGCTTCGGAACTTTGAATTCCGCGATCGGAGGGGGCTCGTTAATCGACAATGCAGTCGGCGAATGGTCGACATTGCCAGACGCGATTAGTGTTACGGCGCAGGAGTGACCGGCGCGATTCGCATCCGGATGAAGTCGTTCGTGTAATTGCGGCGAGGCACTGAGAGCGAGCGCCCAGAGAAGACCTGTCAGGGCAAGGACCGTGACGAAAGCACGCTCGGTGCTGTTTCTCATCGGAGCCGAGCTTCTACTTGGCTAACGAATTGCGCAACAGATTTCTTGCAATGCTCTAACTCGGATGTTCGCTGATCCATTGTAGCGCGATGCGCGCTACCTCTCGCGAATTCTTGAGCTTCAGTTTCTCTTTGATGTTGGTGCGATGGGTCTCCACCGTTTTCGGACTCACGTTCAAAGCCTGCGCCATCTCGCGAACGTCCCGGCCCTTGCCGATGAGCTGGAAGATTTCCAATTCGCGATCGGTTAGGCTAGCAATCAGATCGTGGCTCGATTGCGGTTGGTCTTGCGATCCGTCGGCCTGGAATTGTTTGGCAATACTCGGGCTGAGATAACGCTGGCCCTGTAACGTTTGTTGAAGCGCCGTTGCGATATTATCGATGGCGTCCTGTTTCACAATGTAGCCGACGGCGCCGGCCCGGAGCGCACGACTGGCATAGAGTGCCTCCTCGTGCATCGAAAGAATCAGGACCGGAATGTTTGGAAACTGTGCTCGAATTGTTTTGGTTAATTCAATGCCGCTTGCGCCCGGCAAGCCGATATCGACGATGACGAGATGCGGTTTGAGTTCGTGCATCAGTGCCATCGCTTCGGTCGCGGAGCCGGCTTCGCCACAGACAACAAAACCGTTCTTGGAATCGATCAGGCGGACCAGGCCCTTGCGCAATACGGGATGGTCGTCGACCAAAAGGACGCGTTTCTTGTTGTGGTTACTGGGGTTTTCAGACATTTCAGCTGGGAATTTATCGCTTCAACGCTTTGACGGTTGAGCAGTTCTTATGCTTCAACAAAATTACGTCGTCTGGCCTTCTATCCATTGCGTCGCAAAGCGGCTGACCTCACGCGCGTTCTTTAAATTGAGTTTCTCCTTGATGTGCGCGCGGTGGGTTTCGACCGTCTTCCGGCTAATGTGCAATGCTTTCGCGATTTCGTGCACATCGCGCCCTTTACCAATCAAATCCAGAATCTCCAGCTCGCGGTCGCTCAATTGGTCAGTGGGATTGCCCGGAGCGCCGGTGCCGCTGGCGAAGTTCGTAATCAATTTGGCCGACATTTGACTGCTGAGATACGGCCGCCCTGCCAGCACTTCGCGAATCGCGCCGATTACGTTTTCGAGCGCTTCCTGTTTCATCACGTAACCCTGCGCGCCGGCCCTCAACGCGCGCAACGCATACAGCGATTCATCGTGCATCGACAAAATTAGCACCGGCAATTTTTGAAATTCTGCCCGGATGTTCTTGATCAGTTCGATCCCGTTCGCCCCTGGCAAACTAAGATCGACAATCGCCAGGTCGGGTTTCAACTGGCGAATCTTAGCGATGCCTTCGGCCGCGTCGCCGGCTTCGCCGCAAATGCAAAAACCATCGGCCGCGCTGTTAATTAACTGTTCGAGCCCTTTTCGAAATAGCGGATGATCGTCCACGATGACGATGCGCTTGGTGTTAACGGCCACGGGCTTTGTTTTTTCTTTGATCGCGGCGGCGCTCTTCATCTTGCGAGCGGCAAGCGGACGCTGAGGCGAGTGCCGCCGCGTCGCAGAGATTCCACTTCCAAACGAGCCCCGATTGATTGGGCGCGGTATTTCATGATGTGAAACCCAAGTCCACCGTTGGGCTTTTTGTTCTGTCCATTCAGACCGATGCCGTTATCGGTGACGCTGAAAACCAGTTCTCGTTTTCGTCGGCACGCTTCCAGAACGATCTCCCTGGCGCGGGCATGCTTGTTGGCGTTGATAACGCCTTCGCGCAGAATTCGGAAAATCTCCGACGCGACTCTGTCGTCTTGGATATCCAGCTTGGCGTCGGAGTGAAACCGGCACCGCGTCTGCCAGATTTTTCGCTCGGCCAGATCGCGCAGCGCATGTTCAAATTCGGCGGCGTCTATTTCCTCCTTGTGCAAATCGTGCGCGATGTTGCGCGCATCGGTGACCGAGGTGTTGATCAGCTTCGCGATTTTGTCCAGCTCAGTCGGATCGGCCACGCGATGCTCCTTGAGGCGTAGCGCGGCTGCCCGCGCCATGAATGCGACAGCGGTGAGTTGTTGGCAGAGACCGTCGTGCAATTCCTGTCCGAGCCGCTCTTGTTCGCGGTCGCTGATTTCCAGGATCTGGCCTTCCAATCCTTTGCGTCGCCTGATTTCATTTTCCAGTTCCGTGTTCGCGGAGCGCAGCGCCCGGGTGCGCTGATCAACCAGCTTTTCAAGCATGGCTTTTGATCTTTCCAGCGCGACTTCGGCGTGTTTGCGCTGAGTGATGTCGCTATTGCTTTCCAGCACATAAGCTCGCCGACTCTTGCGCTGATCCAGGGCCCAATTACTCACGACGACGATCTTGCGACCATCTTTGCGCCTGTGGATGAGTTCACCGCTCCAACGGCCGGCGCGCCGCAGCTCTTTAGAAATCTGGCCGAGTGGTTTGGGAAGTTCTGTTCGTAAGAACCGGTGCGTAACCTTGCCGAGCGCTTCCTCGTGTGAGTAACCGTACATTTCTTCGGCGCCTCGATTCCAGTAGGTAATGCGATCCTCACTGTCGCGGACCAGGATTGCTTCGTTGCTCAGATCAAGCAGTCGAGCTTGTTCGGCCAGTCGTCGCTCGGTTTGTTTTTCATTTGTAATGTCTCTCGCAACTTTGGAGACACCAACGATCTTGCCTTTGGCGTCCTTGACCGGTGAAATCGTGAGCGAAACATCGACCAATCGCCCGTCTTTGCGACGACGCACGGTCTGGTAATGGTCGATTGATTCGCCCCGGCGAATCTTCCTCAGAATTTTCGTTTCTTCCGATTGTCGATCTTTCGGGATCAGCGTCAGAACCGATTTCCCGATAATCTCTTTCGCCTTGTATCCGAAGATGCGTTCGGCGCTTTGGTTCCAATCGGTGATGATGCCATTCAAATCCTTGGCCGCGATCGCGTCATGCGAGGATCGGACGACTGCCGCCAGGCGCATTGCGGCAATTTCAGCGCGTTTTCGTTCCGTGATATCGACCAACATGTTGATGCCGCCGACGACTCGGCCGCGCGCATCGCGCAGCGGTGTTGGGTAAGGGGCGAACCATATCCGTGAACCATCCGGACGTTCTGCGATCGCTTCGGCTCCGTGAACCACGCGGCCCGTTTTTAGCGCGATCGCCATCGGGCATTGGCCATGCGGCATGCGTCGGCCGTCTGGATGGTACAGCTTCCAACTCACGCACCACCTGTCGGTGCCTAGTTCCGGAACGCGGCCCGACAATTCGACGCAGGCCTGATTGAAATGCGTGAGTCTGCCCTGGGCATCGGTGGTGTAGACCGCTGCCGGCAACGCATCGATCATTTCGCGGAACCTCCGCTCATTCTCGCGCACGAGCTCCTCGGCCCACTTCCGCTCGGTAATATCTACGATTGAAGCGATCCACCCGATGACGTTTCCAGCTTCATCCCGGTCCGGTATGTAGATGGTATGGAGATGGCGGTTTCCAATTCCGGCAAAAGGCACGATTTGCTCGTATTCAGCCTGTTGGCCTTTCAAGACTTTTTGAACGTACGGGCCGATGACCTTCAGCGCTTTTTTGCCTATGATTTCAACGATCGGTTTGCCCGCGATTTCCTTCGCCGTATAACCGAGCATTTTTGCGTAGGCGCGGCTGACGTAGCGGTAGCGTAGATCTCGAGTACAACGCGTAAGCATCGCCGGCGTCTGGGTGATTACTTGTTCGAGCTGGGTTTGCCTTGCTACGAAAACGCGGTCGCCCCGCGCGCCATTTCCGTTCGGAACAGCACCGTTAGATCCCCTATGTCGGCGCAAACCCGCTTTGCGCGTTCCAGCAGTGGAGGCGATTTTTGCTTTGTTCATAACCGAGGAACAAATTCCCGAGCCCAGGACGCAACTCTAATTCCAAATTTCCGGCCCCACAAAGGCAAAAACCCCGCGAGCAAGGCGGAGAACTGGATTAATCGGACGACGGTCACGGCTTTCAGGGAATAAACGCTCGTCATCGCGGCACTGGACGGAAGAAATTTCCGCCGTGGGAGCGCTGTTCGATTGACGGGAAGTTGCTGTCTGGTTATGTCTTCACAGGTAACCCATTCGCGTTCATCCGTATGCGCAGGCTGGCCAACGAAATCGAAAGCGCCCTGAAAGAGCAGGAGGTTTGCGCGGTCTACAACTCCGATCTCGCCCGCGTTTGGCCGAAAACGATTGGCTCGGAAAAGCGGAAGAAGGAGATCAAACGCTTTGCCGAAAAGCATCAGCTGGCCGTGACCTTTTACGATGTCGGATTGTGCGCGGTCTTTGAAAAAGCCAGGCGATCAGCGCGAGACCACCAACTGATTCTACCGATTCCATTGTCGAAGCAAAAGAAACCGCGGCGCCGGAGTTGATCTCCGATTGCGGCTGCTCGCCCGCGTTATTTGCAGGCTTTGTGAACCAACAGCGAGATCGAGCTGAAGCTCAGCCAGTACAAAATCCAATAACTCCAGTCCAGGCACACTCCGCCGGCCCAAAACAAAAGACATATCAGCATGCTCGTAGTAAGCGAGAAGCACCAGATGCAATTTACCCATTCCTTGGCAGAACCGCGGCCGCCGGGGAGCGCTTGACGAAAACGTTCAAAGATCGCCCCCGGACCACGTTCATTCGTAATCAGGTGACTCAATCGAAACGTCGCCAGCGAGCCAAGAACCAGAATAAACCAGTGGGACATGTAGAACTCCCTGTTTGAACGCGAGCGAGCGGAGGCTGGGACGCCTTTATTTATTTAAAACAATGCGGCGGCTGCATTTCGAGACTGCAGCGCGATGGCTTCCAGATTGAGATCGACGAAAACAAAACGCCTGGCGGCGAGCAATTTCTCGATCCGCCAGGCGCTGAACTGCTAGCTCGGCCTAAAAATTAGCCAAGCAATTCGTAAGCGGGACTTAGTGGCGGTCCGGCGTCAGGACAACTTTATCAACTACCATCTCGTCGCCATGTCGCACGTAATGAACGTGAACCTTTGAATTTTTTCTAATTTTTGAGGTTTCGATGACTTTTCCATGTGCATTTACGTATTCGACATCCTTGCTGAATGCGTAATGCATGGGTTCGGAGGCTTCGGTTTTCAGAATCAGGGAATCGCCCGGAGTAAACTCCGTGACGGTGCCAAAACTTTCGGTTGTCGTGGTCGTAGTTTCAGCCATTCCTTTGGGTTGCGCGGCAACCTTGGTGGAAGACGTGCGTGTTTGGGCGAAAGCCACTGAACCCATAAGGGCGGTGGCGAACGCGATACTAACCATTGCTTTAATCATAAGACTAAACTTTCTAGTTACTGAGTTGCTGCAGTGATCGCAGCTAAAGGCCATCGGGTTCGTACTTCCGACGCAAGTCGGTAAACCAGGTAGGTAAATGGATGCGGCAGTTGCTGTGAATACACCTCGCGTGCTTATCTAGCCAATGCTTAGTAAGCTCGGCGTCATACTTTTGACGTATGGGAGGCGTCCATTTCCAGCCGATTTAACCGACGGACGGCGCATTGACTATGCAATTTGGGCGCTCATCGGCAACTCGGTCGGTTTTCTCGTTGGGCCAACAGAATTGCTTGCCGCCGGGAATTGCGGCGTGCTATCCACGATCTGTGAACAGAATCTTCTACATCATCGGAGTCATTGTCGTTATCATCATCATTCTCAAAGTGCTCCATCTATTCTAGCTCAAGGTTAGATATACTTCACGGCGCTTAAACAGTTGTGCGCGCGTGACTGGTGCGAAAGACTGAGCTGGACGCGCGCGCTACGTACAGCGCATTTGCCAGAAGTTGACGCGATGATGCGATCGTTTGACAAATCGTCGAACTCGTCGATAGAGAGGACTCGCTCGTCGCATCGAGTGGTCGTCAGAAGTACGCGGCGTCCCCCGAAAGTTAGCGCGCCGGGGCTGTTTCGAAAATGAAGTAAAAGCTGCGTTCCTGCGCGGCTTTCGGTATCGAAAATAGCGTGCTCCACCCGAGACTCGACAACATCGGAGCAACGTAGAACACCATGAAACTATTTTACGCAGTCATATTTTTGTTATTGCTAGCGGCGCCCGCTTTCGCGCGTGAGGAGTCGGTCCTTGCCCGCGTCACCAGTTACTGGGCGGATGAAGGCTCTAAATACGGTAGCACCGGCCGACGTTTGCGCGCCGGACATTGCGCTGTTGATCCAAAACGGATTCCATACGGCAGCAAAGTCGTTTTTCCCGATGCAGTCTGCACCGCAGTCGATACCGGAACGGCAGTGATTAGCCGCAAAGCCGCTCGTCTATGTGGACGCACGGCAAGCCAACTCAAGGCCATCGTCGTCGACCGATTCTTCGAAACGAAGCGAGAAGCGGACGCCTGGTCGAATGCGCATTCCGAATTCATGATGCTTCGAGTTGTTCCACCCGGATCTGGCTCGGGACCGACTGAGCCGTAGTCGATGAAAGGAAAGTGGATTTGAACGGCTATGTCCCGAAGTGATAGGAAGTGTTGAAGACTATCTTTGCGTCGTCGGTTATGATTGAAAATGTGACGCTCCCGCGATCACCTGATGATGGTGTTGCCCTCCCAAGCACGATATGGGTTCTGCCGTCTCTGTGCGTGACGGCCTTACCGGTAAAGCTGATGGCTTTTCCGGCCTGGAGCTTCCCAAGCGCATTATCGGATGCCGGCAGGAGTAAACTGCCTTCTTAGCTCTTAAAAAAATACGGCCTCACCTTCAGCTGATAGTCACCCACATAATTTCCGTTCCGATGCGTAAGCGGACTGGCGATCAGGCTGGCTTTCCCCGCAGGGCAACGGAAGTGGAGCTCGGAGCAATAAACAGTTTGCGTGTGCCCGCGTTCGATGTCCCGGCAGTTGAATCAGGCCTCTCAGCGTGAATGACACTTGTGACGCCGAATATTAGAAAAAACAAAACCGTGATCGCTAATCTCGCGATCAGGGACGGGCCGCACATTAGCAACTCGCGTTTCTGGTCTGTGCTTGCGCCGACTCAATCTTATCTGCCGGGACGCGGCGCAGATTTCGAGTGAGACCAATTTTCGAGAGCGTCCAGATAAGCCACTTCGTGGGATCAAACTGCCATGGCTTCACGCCATTGCGGTAGTCGTGTTGAAACTCGTGGTGGTAGTTATGATAGCCTTCGCCCATAGTGAAAAGGGCAAGGAGGAGCGAATCGCGCGCAGTGCATTTTTTCGAATACGGCTGCCTTCCGATGGTGTGACATGCGCTGTTAATCAGGAACGTGCAATGTTGCAGGACCACGATTCGCGCAACTCCAGCGATCAAAAAAGCGCCGAGTGCTCCCTGCCAGCAGTTCCAAAGAAATCCGAGTGTTGTCGGGATACCAAAGCTGACCAGAACCGCGATTGATTGAACATGTCGATCCTGCCAACAAACGAGCTTGTCCTTTTGGAGATCGGCGACGTTGTCGAACGGCTGATCGGCCTTCAGTTTGAAAAGCAGCCAGCCGATGTGCGCGTAAAAGAAGCCTTTCGAAATGCAGTAAGGGTCATCGTCATGATCGACATGTTTATGATGGCGGCGATGTTCGCTCGCCCACATCAAGACCGAGTTTTCAAACGCGGCGGCGCCAAAAATAACTGTGAAAAGCCGGACCGGCCAGCTGGCCTGGAAAGTGATGTGTGAGAAAAGCCGATGGTAACCGATGGTGATGCTGAAGCCGCAGGCCCAGAGCATCGCGAAGAACAGCGCGACCTGAAACCAGTCGAGACCGAAATAGTAGAGATAGATCGGGACCGTTGTGACCGTTAATGCCAATGTCACGATTAGGAACGAACTCGTTATCCAGTTGATGCGATCGAACGGCAAACCCAACACCGACCGCTTTGAGGTTGGTTGTGACTTGTCTGCCAATATGAAATCGGTGCGATCTAATGCGTCGTCCATGATTATGTGACCTTCGTGAACTTCTTGATCTGTTCGAGATGGTTCCGCTTCGCACCGGTTTTCTCCTTATTGAAAATACCAGTGCGCAAAGGTTTTGGTTCCTCGGTGAGTGCACTCATTTTAGCTGGTCTTTCCGATGCGAGCCATCCGGCGGGAAGCTCGACTCTGCAGACGCGGAGTAGAGTGAGCCGGGGATTTTCGCTTTTCCCGGAGAAAGAAGATGCCAACGCAGCCGCCTATGATGGCCACAGTTAGAAATATCGGGAGCATTTTAAACATGTAGTTTGAGCTTGTACCAAACGAACAAAACGAGAAGGGCTCCAAGTATGGAGAAAATTATGCCTGCGGGATGAAACTGAGCACCCTCCTTCGGGCGTGAAAACATGTGAGTTACGCATCCACCGACGAGTGAACCGACGATCCCGAGAATTACCGTCCCAGACCAGCGTCAGGTGCATATGCATGACGGATTTAGCGACAAAACCGGCGATCAAACCGACAACTATGTACCAGATTAGATGAATCATACGTCCTCCGTTTTAATTTTGCGGCCCGGCCAAAATCTCCGGCCGGCGGTTCGGATTATCTCATTAGCATGCAGCCATGTTCTGTGCCTTCTGCGGTAATTGTTGCGCGCACTATGTTGCAGGGCATACGCCGTTTTGAGTGATAGTGAGTTCCATCATAGGATTACAATCTGTTGTTCTCCGACTCGATAGAAGCTACGATGCTCGTCGCTATCCCTGGAGGCGGATTGCCCTCGACTTGAAGTCGATCTTGTCCCGTGAAATCGGCAAGTTCATTAAAGTAATGAACAAGGCGCAGAATATTCCTTCGGACATGTTGGAACGCTGTCTCATCGAACTCCGACGGTTTCTCGTGCAGTGGCCTGATCTCGGCCAGCGTATGCCCCAATTCAATTAGACCGAGCATCGATGTGATTGACATCAGCGGGATGCGCAAGTTTTGCGAGTGCGCGACCAGCCAGGCGTCTTTCGTACTGTTGGCAAGCTCGAGTGCCGCCAGGTGGCTGTCGGAATCGGTTCGCTTCTCAGCGCGGGCAGTGATGTCGCGGATGTTACATTGGATCACCTTGTCTGTTTCTACCCAGTAAACATTGCTCACGAATTCTACCTGAATCTGCTTTCCGTCTTTCCGTCGCAGTGGGAGGTTTTCGTATCGGATGTATTCGCTCTGTTGGAGTGTCTTGAAGGCCGACTTGTTGGCGGCGATGTCTTTGAATAGCCCAATCTCCCAAAGCTTGCGGCCGCAGAGTTCTTCAAACGGGTAATCAAGCAAATCGATCAGAAATGGGTTCACGTCCATGATCTCCCCGCTAGTGGCATCGAGAATCAGGATTCCATCCTGAGCGGTTTCGAACAGACGGCGATAGCGCAGTTCGGATAGCCGCACAGCGTCCGCCCAATAACTCTCTCCGTTTTGAGTACGGGTTTGCTTAGGTGATGTCTCCGATTTTTTTAGCGTACTTGTTTTCATAGGCGAGGGCCGCGGTCATTGAGATATTTGTGTTAAGCCACGGCGTGATTGGGCTGTTCGCTTTCGACACCGTCGTTATTGCAAAATGTTCCTGTGTGGTGTTTGCCGACGGTAGCCGAAGCCGCAGATCTCTCGCTACTGGCGTCGTTTGGGATGTCCGCCTGCATGGCTTTTCCCGAAACCGAACCGTCGATTTGGAAACGCGCGGTAAACTTCGCGCCTCTACCTCGTCCCTCGCTCTCTACTTCCAGACTGCCGCCATGCGCTTTCGTTAAAGTGCGCGCGATCGAAAGGCCGAGACCCAGACCGCCGTAGCGCGAATGAATAGACGAATCCCCTTGCTCGAACGGCGAAAAGATTCGCGAGAAGGCGTCTGCCGGAATGCCGATCCCGGTATCGCTCACTTCAATGACCAACTTGCCGCCTGGCTCATTGCGCGTGAAGATCGAAACCTTGCCGCCTTTGGGCGTGAACTTCAGCGCATTCCCAATTAAATTCGACAGAACCTGTTCGAGCCTGAGCGCATCGGCTCGGATGTGGCTATGCCGCGCCTGCAATCGGAGGTCGATCCCAATTCTCGTCCTGTCTTGCTGACACTCGAGATTATTGAGGGCGAGGCGAATCACCTCGTGCGCGTCCACCTTCAAGAGCTTCAGCCCTAAGGCCTCGTTCGCGACATGAGTGAAATCGAGCAACTCATTGACCAGCCGCACGAGACTTTGAACATTGCGGCGGATGAAGGCCAAGGCGGACTTATCGAACAGCGGTGGCAATTCCGTCTGCCCCGCCACCCGGACCTCATTATGACCCATCTCCAGCAAGTCAATCATTGATGAGATGGCCGCAAGCGGGTTGCGCAGCTCGTGGAATAGCACAGCGTTCGCTTCATCTCTTGCTTTGACTGCGAGCTCGACCGTATGCGCATGGCTCGTGGAAGCCGCCTGAAATTGAGCCCGCGCGGTGATATCGCGGATGTTGCACTGGATCACTTTGGCTGAGCCGACAAAGTAGACATTACTAACGAACTCGACCTGGATTTCCCTGCCGGTCTTTGTGCGAAGCGGAAGATTTTCGTAACGGATGTACTCCTCGGTTTGCAGTTTTTCGAACGCGGCCTGGTTCGCTGCGATGTCTTCGAACAGGCCGATCTCCCAGAGCTGTAGGCCGATTACGCTCTCGAACGGATAGTCGAGCAAATCGAGCAGGAACGGATTCGCATCGATGATCTTGCCGCTGTCCGCATCCAGAATCAGGATGCCGTCCTGTGCGGTTTCGAATAGCCGGCGATAGCGCAGCTCCGACACACCCGGGGCGAGCTCTGGCGAGTTTCCTTTCCCGCTGGCCGGCATTAGGTTGGCTTGGCTAATCGACGCAGGTGATTTCATGGATCGAGCCTCGCGGTCATTGAGATAGTTGTTTTAAGCAGGCGGGAGATGGGACAGTTTGCTTTTGCCGCGAGCGCCGCCTCCATGAAACGCGCTTGCGAAGCGTCCGGAACGTTTGCGTGGACCTCGAGTTGCATGTGGGTGAGCGTCCAGCCCGCGGCCAAATCTTCCAGGGTCGCGATCGCGGTGGTTTCGATGCTCTTGGGGTGAAGACCGCAAAGACCGAGCTCGTTGGAGAGCGCCATGGAAAAACAACCGCTGAGCGAGGCAGCGATCAGTTCGTCTGGGTTAGTGCCGATGCCTTCGGCAAAACGTGTTCGGTACGAGTATTGAGTTTTCGAGAGCACGCCGCTTTCGGTAGTTAGAGTCCCTTCGCCCTGATGAAGGCTTCCTCTCCAAAGAGCTGCGGCATTTCGATTCATAAATGGCGAGCAAACCGTTACCCTCCGGGTCATGGCCCGGCCAATATCTTCTTGGCAGAACGTAATACTTTTGAGATATGACCGTCCGCCTATGGCCAGGCGGTCTGCCCTGATTCGCAATATCTTTTTGGCATTAACATTCCGAATCGGTTTCGATAGAGTTCTTGTGCCCCATGGAACTTCGCCATCTGCGCTACTTCGTCGGCGTTGCCGAAGCGCTCAGCTTTACCAAAGCCGCCGAGAAGCTGCATACCGCCCAGCCTTCGTTGACGCGTCAAATTAAGGATTTGGAAGAGGAGCTTGGTGTCCGACTTCTAAATCGCACAAAACAACAGGTCACGCTGACGGATGAGGGCCGCTCATTTCTCGTCGACGCCAAACGCGTTCTTGCTCTCGCAGCCGAAACGGTCGAGTCGGTCCGTCGATTACGCAGCGGCGAGACTCGCGCGCTCAATGTTGGATACGTAAGCAATCTGTTTTACGACCTTCTGCCGAATACTCTTTCTTCCTTCCATCAATCGTTTCCCACCGTTTCGGTTAATCTCTTCGACCTGTCGTGCGGTGAGCAGTTTCGTGCGCTTGAAGACGGCAAGCTAGATCTTGGTTTCGTTGGATTGCACGAGGCAATTGCTCGGCGCGGATTGGAATTCCGAAGCATTGCCTCTTACAAAACCGTCGCCGCTCTGCCGAAAGATAATCCAATGGTGAGCCATCCGACGGTCGAACTGAAAGCTCTTGCGTCTATGTTTTTCATCGGAATGTCCGAGATGAGTTATCCCGGCTATCGCGATTGGTTAACTAAGACGTGTCGGCGCGCCGCCTTTACGCCCAAAGTTTTGCAGGATGTCGATCTTGAACGAACGATGATTCATGCCGTAGCCGCGGGATTGGGAGTTGCCCTCGTCCCGGAGCAATTAAAAAAGCTCGAGCACGACAACGTCGTGTTCCGGCCACTCAATCCCACTGTGGCGACAGAGGGCTGTGTCGCATGGAGAAGCGAAAATACTTCGGCTGCTTTGCAAGCGTATGTCCGGATCGTCGAACAATTGGGGCGCAGCATCCGTTGACCAGTGGATTGGCTAGCCAATTTTGACTTCGCGATTTCGTCGAGGAATTCTGGAACCCATGTAATAGTAATGTATGTCGCGCCCGCACCAGAAACACGCCTCTCGCTCGAAAGATCCGATGCACCGTGATTCGAGAGGGATTCGACCAGCTCAACCAACACCGTTCGAGTTTGCGTTCGGAGAGCGACGTTTCTTTCAACCCGTGGATGACAAGGCGGACGACGAAGCGTGCGCGACTGGGAAAGCGAAGGCGGCGCCGTGCCTGCCAGTTCACTTCCAACGCCATCGTAATCCAATTCTGGATTGCTGTTTCGAGTTGTAAACCGAGCTAACTCAGCGATGTCGCGATGTGTCCTCGCGTTCAGCCGCCGATTAAGCATTCGCTCAGCGTACGCAAGATTAGGGTCGACTCCGACAATAAGCGGTGCGCGCGATGCCGCGAGATGGCTTTAACTCAATCCAAGAAAGGTAACAAAATGAATACATTAATAACATGGAATCAGTTGAGAGATATGGAAGAAGCGACGCAAAATCGCTTCAATCGTTTCCTAGGCGGATTTCCGAACAGAATAGACAGTGGTGAAACCCACAGCCTGACAGTCGCAGATTGGTCGCCGGAGGTTGATATCAGCGAAGATGATCGCGGGTATCTCCTGAAAGCTGACCTGCCCGAAATGAAGAAGGATGATGTGAGAGTGACAGTCGAAGACGGCGTCCTCTCCGTTTCCGGAGAACGCAAGAGCGAGAAGGAAGATCACAAACGAAAATTCCATCGCATCGAGCGGTCGGTTGGCAATTTCCGACGCAGCTTCACGCTGCCTGAAGATGCCGATAGCACGAAAGTAACGGCAGAATTCCGCGACGGAGTACTGAAGGTTCACCTCCCGACAACGACGAAAGCCAGATCAAAGGCTCTCGAAGTTAAAGTCGCGTAATGCGCTAAACACTGACGGCGGGCGCGCGGAAGCGCGTTCGCCTCACCAGTGTGAGGCGGCCAACTTGGTCCGCCTCTTCCCTATACCGAGCGTCGCAGCTTCGGAAGCGATTCACGAAATTGCGTGGGAGAACGGCCGACGATTCGCTTGAACGCGCGATTGAAGTTGGTCATGGATTGAAATCCGCAGGCAAAGGCAGCTTCGCTAATTCGCGAGTTGGGATTGAGTAAGAGCGTCTTCGATTTCTCGACTCGGACTCTTGAGAGGTAATCGATGAAATTCATGCCGGTCGCTTTCTTGAACATCTTGCAAAAATAATGCCGGCTGATGTTGGCAGCGTGGGCTACCCGTCCGAGCGACAGCGGCTCGGCCTGATGCTTTTCGATGAACTGCCGCGCTCGCGCCATGTTCGTGGACTCTTCTTTCTCGCGCCGTACTACCAGTTGGTTCGACAAGATCGAAAGGTGTTGCGCAAAAATACTTAGCAGCCGCAACATCGCGCGATACCGGCCCGGCGATAAAACGCACGACCGAAAATAAGCCCGCTCAAGCCGTTTCCAATCCGTCCGGTAGCCCCACGCGCGCAGCTGCCGGGTAATTGTCGCGAAGTGTTTCTTGGTCGGGTTGTTGAGCATCACTTCGCCCGTTTCGAGAAAACCAAGAATATGATCCCCGACGTAGACCGGCACTGCACTTTCGGAGAGTCCCGCAAACCAGGTAACGGTGCGCATTGTCGACTTCGGCTCTCGAGATGCGTGGGTTTGGGCCGTTAAACACGCGGCGCGAGCTTTGTTGAAACGAGCCAGAATTGACGCGAGCGAATCGCGATCCTCTTTTCCGTGGTGCGCCGGCGACCACGAATCGTGCCCTCGGATATTAAGCGGCAAACCCATGGCTTCGCTGAAAGCGCGTTCGTAATCTTTGAAAATCTGCGAGCGCGAAAGATGTCGCATCACTTCCTGATCAGAGGATCGCAATGCGCTTCGTTTGCTCGTTATACCTTGCGAAGCGGTACGTCTCGCTGCGCTGGAGTTGCGCATCGCCGCGCACATAACTAGAATGCGAACCCTCTCAACGACAGTTGTCCTGATCGAAGGGTTTGCGAGATGTGTCCGGTGCCGAACGTCTGGTGCTTAACATTGCGGATCTGATTTGTGGATGAGGCGCGAAGCTGCAGGAAGAGCGCAGCTCGACATTTTGACCGTTTATGCCGCTTGAAATAAATCGCGCTGCTTTGTGCGAGTATTGAATCACCACATTCCATCGGTGCGGCGATTTATTCGCGAAATTTGCTCGAGGCCCGTCGGACAGGGGCGTTGTGAGCTAGTTGTTTGCGTTGCTTCGGAGAAATCCCTCCCGATCGCAGCCAATCGCGTTTTGGAATCGAGCCGCTGTTACCGAAGTTTTGTCTGCGTCTTTGTTTGGGCATATCCGAAAGTCGATTTCGCACAGGGCTTGGAGTTGGTGCAGAGGGAAGGGGCCGCACCCGCGGTCGATTGACGCTGCAAAGTTAGAAGCCAATATACACTACAGAAGTCAAATCGGCTAATATTGGCTCGTCACCTCGGAGCCTACAGGGCTCGGACCCTCGTTACCTGGGCTTCCGAACTATCAGCAAAATTGCCAGCAAAAAGTAGTGACAAAGTTCGCACGAGTAGTTCGCGGGTTCCCGGGAGGCCGCTTCCCGTGTTATTCCAGCAAGCGTGCAGTCGCATGTAAAGTAATCCCCCGCGGCTGTTCGCCGCGGGGGATTCAAGCATTCGCCGTGGGGCGATAATTTGTCGGTGCGCGGTTTAGCGTTTGGACGAGCCGCTCGTTGCCAATTCTTCGCCTTGGGAAAGAGCTTCCGGATTGACGATGTCTTCCGCCAGCTCGTTCAGCTTTTCGTCGGCCGCCCCTTCTTCGTCGAGCGTCTGTTGGAGAAGCTTGACTGCTTCTTTCTCGCCCAAGAGTTCCGCGAAGGTGCGGACAGTCCCGTAACTGGCGATTTCGTAGTGCTCCACTTTTTGCGCAGCAGCGATGATCCCTGCATCGAGCACGGATTCCTCGCCTTCCTCTTCCAATATCTCAGAGCCTTCTTCGACCAAGCCCTTCATTGCCTGACAGGTCTTGCCCTTTGGATTCTCATCGAGGTCTTCGAAAATCTCTTCCAGGCGTTCCACGTGCCCCTCGGTTTCTTCGAGATGATTGTCGAACGCTTGTTTAAGTTCGGTCGAGGCGGCGCCCTTTGCCATCTTGGGCAACGCTTTAAGCAGTTGGTTCTCGGCGCTATAAAGGTCGCGCAGTTCTTCGATGTACAGTTTTCTTAAGTTATCTAATTTCATATTCTCTCGGTTTGTCTTTGAGTTGTTCGAATTCCCTGTGAATTCCCTTGCGAACAGCTTTCAAGCGCCATCCACATAAGACAAACGTTTCGCGGCGCAAGACCGCGCTTGTTTTTAATGAAACTACGAATTATCGACCGAAATCGAGTGGACGGCTGCGCTTCAATCCGGCTCAATCGAAGCCGCGCGTTGACCATTTCCAATCTTGCCTTCGGCCTTTTCTCGAACGCGCTTAAACTGTCCTTCGAGCTTGGTTAAATCCTCGTCGGACAATTCTTCCAGGTTCACTAACTCGTTGCGGGCGCCTTGCCCCGCGCGAACGACCTCGTCCAGCTTTAACTGCATTGCCTTCGAGTCCCGGTTCTGAGTGTTTTGAATAAGAAACGCCATCAGAAATGTTACGATGGTTGTTCCGGTATTGATGACTAATTGCCAGGTGTCTGAGAAATGAGTTTTTGACTTTGCGTCTCATAGCATCCCCGGATGAATTAAAGCGCGGTCTGCCCGAAGGCGCGTCAGCATCCCTCTGACAGTCCCGAAATCTCAAAACTCATCCCAGCCGATCAGGTGCAGCCGCGAAGGAGAAACAGCAAGAGCAAGATCGGAATTGGTATTCCCAACAGCCAAAGCAGAATCCACCCCGTAGCTCCGATCATTCCAGCCTTCTCTTTTGATTTCATGTAATGCTTTCTTTTCAGCTGATGTTCGTTGGCCGTTACGGATCCGGATTTGAGATTGTGCGAAAGTCGGGGTCCGCGGCCGCCGCGCAATCCTGCCGACTACCAGAGTCGGTTGTGGTCGCCGAGGTTTTTCCAAGCTGTTTCCGCGGGCTGTATTTGGACGGATTGATAAATCGGATCGGATTTTCGTTGCCCGTCACTGAGGCGGGTGTGTTGAGCGTGCGCGGTGTTGATGACGTACCAATATTGTGAGCCGGACGCTCTCGCGAGTATGAACGGTTTGCGCCAGCCAATCTCGTCTATTATGAGACCGCCACGCTCATTCGGTATGGTCAGAACAAACTCGTTGGGATTGTTGGCTCGCATCAAACGATAGCCGCCAGCAATCTCCCTCGACCCACGGCCGAAGAGATTGGCATCGCAGGAGCAAAGCGAAACAAAGACGGTCAGGGCTCCGACGGGCCAGAGGCTTTTAAGCGAGCGCATGCAAGCGGCCCAAGCCGCGTTATTTTCGAAAAAATGCGTTAGCTCCGAGTGATTGCTTCTTGAGATGATCGCTCCGCCGCGTTCTTTGGTTGTCGTTGTGGTCGTAGTTTCGGAGACCTGCGCTGAAGCAAACGATGCCGAAACTGATAACGCCATATCCAGTAGTAACTTTATCACCGATTCCTTTCTGTTCTCTTTCCTAACATTTTGGGGCGGCGCCATTCGGCCGCTTAGCTGAGCACAGATGGCGTCTCTTGATGTCTTCGCGCGACGAGGGCCGCATGCATGTTAATTTAACAAATCACCGACTCATCCAGGCGGCGTTTCGGATTGCCCCTCAGCCGTTCCTTGGCACGCTGCGCGCTTTTCAGGGATGGCAATGGGCACCCCCATTACCAAGCGCTTCGTAAAAAAGCTCAATTTGCTGGCGATGGTTGCGCTGACCTCGGCGGCGCGGCTGGAAGGCGCCTCGGCTGACGGCTCCGTCGTGGACATCGTTACCGCATTTTCTCCGACAGTAGTCCCGTTGGGGGCCGACAGAGATTTTACGGGCAATGGATTGATCAGCGGACAATTCGGGAAGAACAACGGGCCATTTGAGTACGCGGTTCATCTGACGATCCGCGGCGCCTATGACGACAACATCGGTCTGACTCACACCAACCGGTTGGACGATTTCTTCGTCCAGATTCAACCCAGCTTGATGCTGGCGATCGGCGATGTCGTGAAGCAGGAGAATTTCCTGGCGGCGAGATATTCGCCGAGTTTTTATCGGTATGACGACCACAGCGAATTCGATTCGGACCAGCATCAGGTTCGTGTTCTCGGCGGCATCAAATCCGGCGATCTCCTCGTGAGACTGATTCAGGACGTTGCGATCCTTGAGAACATTGTGCTGGCGGCGAGTAGCGGCGAGCGATTAGCGCTCAGCACAAATGGGCGGACCGACCTCAACCTTTATAACTCCCGGTTGAGTGCGAACTACAACATGACGCCCCGCGATTTTCTTTTCACCGAATTCAAAATGAGTCGGTACGATTACGCGCAGCCGCTGGTCAGCTCGGCGTTGTACGCGACCGATCTCTATTTAAACCACGGATTTAGCCAGGAGCTCGTGCTTGGGGCCGGCGTGGAAGGCGGTTTTGACGAAGTTGGGTTTCCAACGCCCGACCAAACATTGGTCCAAGCCAACGGTCATTTGAATTTTACCCCGAGCAACCAATTTGCCCTCGACGTCATCGCCGGCGTCGAGTTTCGCGATTTCGAGAACATTGCCCGCCAAAGCTACAGCACGCCGGTATTCACGATCTCGGCGACTTTCCTGCCGTGGGACAGCACTCGAATTATTTTCGGCGCCACCCGGCAGATATACAATTCAGCCGCCCAAACCGCCCAGGATTACGTAGATACAAATTTAAGCGGGACAATCCGGGTGCGAGCTTGCAAGCAGTTATATCTGATTCTTCTCGGCGGTTACGAACACGTCGATTACTTCAACACAATCGATTCGCGGATGCCGCTCCCGACGCTGCGCGACGAATACTGTTACGTGCAGCCTTCGGTCGATCTACTGGTGACGCGCTTCTGGTCGGTCGGCGGCTACTATCTGCGGCGGCAAAATTCGGGCTCGGTCTCAACGGTCGGCTTCTACAGCAACGAGTACGGCGTGCGGACATCGATTAAGTTTTAGTCTCTGTCCCCTGGGCGGACGTTCTGCATCAGACTTTCACCTATAATCCGATGTGCCCTTCGTCCGATTGTGTCGAAGCGATAATCCTCATGATCCGGCGCGATGGCACTACTGGCCCCCATAGATCTTTCCGGCGGGGAAAAGCTCGACGTGTTGCAACGACTCGATCGCTATCGAAAATGGCAATCGCTGGATGAGAAGCGGTATTGTTTGGCCTGCGGCCGTGTCATCAATGGTCACGAAATCCAGCTGGTGGGCGGAACGCGCGGCACTGGACCATTACGATTGATTTGTTCAACTCGCGGTTGTCATTCGATCCCCATGGATTGGGTGATTCCAACCGACAAAGTAATCGCGCGGATGTCGGTGTTTTACAGAGAGCAAGCAACTTGCAACGAGCAACAATTGCGCGACCGCGAGAGAAACTGCGTTCGCTATTACGCAAATTCTTGATGCAGTTTCGCCACGCCGCCTGACTGGCGGGATCTCCAAGTCCAACACCTCTAAGGGTTTGACCTACGATTCAACCGGTGTCCGTCCCGATTGCGATTCGCACGCTGCGTCTTCATCGTTGTGGAGTTGTGAAATTAAGTGTGATGAAGCGGAACAAAACAACTCGTTAGGGGAATCTTTATGTTAAATCCGAGCTTGCAGTACACGACTGGGTCAGCGGTTTCCGATGAAGCGCTTATGGAAGCGATCACCGCGCAGCGGCCCGAAGCGCTGACCGAATTTTATTCGCGTCATGGCAGCAGATTGAAATCAGTCATCGGCAATGTGGTCCATGAAGAAGGCGACGCCGACGATGTTTTACAGGACATTCTTTTACAAATCTGGCACGAAGCCGACCATTATTCTCCGAAAGCCGGCAAGTTGCTTGGCTGGGTCGTAACGCTCGCTCGCCGTCGCGCGATCGATCGGCTCCGCCGCAAACAAGCTTATTGTCGAGCGAAGGAACGTTACCAGGAGCATATCAACGAACAGCCGGTTGCGACGGAAAATCATTCCTCGAACGGTGAGATTTCGCGGTCCGACTTGCGTCATTTCCTGCATCGCCGACTCGATGTCTTGCCGCGCCATCAGCGCGAAGCGCTCGAGCTCGCATTTTTTTCCGGCATGAGTCATCGGGAAATCGCCGCCGTGACACGCGCTCCGCTCGGGACGGTCAAGACCCGCCTCGAACTTGGTTTACAAAAGCTGACCCAATCGCTGAAGCCGTTGCGGCACAAAATTTAGATCTTCAGGGCGCCGGGAGCTCCGTCAAAAACACGGCCTCAGGGAATGGAGCTCCCGGCAGGGCTTTTTAGAGCGAACACCGCTGAGTTGTCGAGCTTTCTTCGGCTAAAACGCAGTTCGGACGTGTCGACTGCAATTTCTGTGTTATCGTTTCGGCAAATGGATACGCCCCAAATTACTGCCTACCTCAAAACCTCTTGCGGCTGGAGCGCCGGAGTTCGCGCCGTGCTGGCCAAGTACAATTTGCCTTACACCGAAAAAGACATCATTCAGAATCCCGCTTTTCGCTGGGAGATGGAAACCAAAAGCGGCCAGCCGCTGTCGCCTTGCCTTGAAATCAACGGCCGGATATTGGCGGACGTGAGCGGCGAAGAGGTTGAGAAATATTTGACCGACAACAAGCTGGTGCAGCAGAGCGACGCGAAGACTGACGTTCCATTGAACGAGCCGTGCCCGAACGAAGTGCACGAAGGCACGGTAAAGCTGAATTTCTGATTTGCAGTGGCGGTCTATGACCGTCGATCGGCCCTCGCCGATCGCCGCTTCAGTTTATTCTTCTTCCGTTTCGGGATCGGGCTTGAGCCCTTCTTCCTCCATTTTTCGGAGGACGTCGCTCATGTCGTCCACTTCGTCCCA
>DASZJH010000023.1:0-11894 GCA_035948375.1 Chthoniobacterales bacterium | reverse complement strand
TGATCGGCGTGGCGCGCAATTCGGTTTCGACGCCCTGAGTTTCGGCCGCGCCGAGATTCAGCGTCCGGAATTGTCCATTGAACCCGATCACGTTCGACAAATCGTTGTGAAAGTAAGTCGCGCCGACGGTGACGCGTCTGTCCCAGAGTCGCTGTTCGACTCCCGCGTCGTAGCCAAAATCTTTTTCCGGGCGCAGTCCAAAATTCATTCCGAAAATCTTGTCCTGGCTGCTCGGCGGACTGAATCCGGTCGCAACGCTCGAGTGCAGCGTTGTGTCGGTCTTGTCGATCTTGTAACTGCTCGCGATCCGATACGTCCAGACGTCGCCGAATTGATTAAAGTTGTCGATTCGCCCGCCAGCGACGAAAACGAAGTTGTCGATATCGACGGTCGCTTGGAGGAACCCGCCAATTTCGCTCGTGAAATCGCTGATGAAAGTTGGCTGCGGGCCAAACGCCTGAGTCACGAATGGCCGCTCCTGCCCGGCTTCCACACGATAAAGAAAAAATCCGGACGTGAGCGTGAGCCAGGACGCCGGTCGCAAATTGTCTTGATAATCGATTGTGACGCGCTTGAAGAGCGCACGAGTGGCGCCGACAAACGTCGTGCCGGGAAGGAATCCGTCCTGGTTCGGATTATTGACCTGTCGCTCCTCATCATAATCGATGATGAGTTTGTGCTCCCACCAATCATCGATTCGAAGATCGACATGCGGCGCGACGAACCATTTCTCGGTCAGAAAATGATCGACTGGTTTCGGATTAAAAATGGTGTTGGGGTTTCCGGTTTCGCTTTCCGAATAAATGAACAGGCTGCCGATCCGGGCTTGTTCGCTCGGCGAAAAACCGACATCCATGATTCCCGATGTGTTTCGATAATTGTTGTTTGGTCGCGCGTTGTCGGTGTCGAGGCGGCTTGCGCCTAGGGAGTAATCGAAGTCACCAAGCTTGCCGTCGCTCTGAACTGTTTCGCGAAAAGTGCCATAGGTCCCACCTTCCTCGCTCAACGTGATGCCGGGCGGACCGCTTCCCTGTTTTGTGAAGATCTGAACGGCCCCTGCGAGCGCATGCGGACCGTAGATCGTGCTTTGCGGACCGCGCGCGATCTCGATTCGATCGATATCGTCGGTCGTTAAGTTGGCGAAATCGAATTGACCGGCGAGCCCTTGATTGATCGGAATCCCGTTGAGCAGAACCTGCATGTCCTGGCTCGGCAATCCACGCATGAAAACAGAAGTGAGTTGACCGGGTGAGCCGGTTTGCACGACGTTCAATCCCGGAACTTCGCGCAACGCGTCGCTGACGCGCTCGATTTGCTTGTTCTCCATCTCTTGCGAACCAATCACGCTCACGCTGGCGGGCGATTGATCGAGCGGAATATCGGAGCGCGTCGCCGAAACAACGACCGGCACGGCTTCGGGCAATTGATCGCCATCGGCAGATGTCGATCTTGCAATATCTTGTGCGCGGACTGAAGCCGCGGCGGTGATTAAACTAATTAAAACAAAACATAATGGGCGATTTCGCATAACAAGTTACCTCCAACTCGAGAGTCGGACTTGTTTGTCTCTCGCCCCGCGACCGCGGGACGAAGGCGCATCGCCCAGCTCTCATTCTTCTTTTTGCGAAGAAGTTTTTTCGAGTCGTCCGCACTCGCGGCGACACGAATGAGGTGGAACGGTCGAATATTCTGGCTCCTGGCTTAACCAAGCCGCTTTTACGGCATCACCTTCTTCCCGCCTTCACCGATCGCTACCGCGATCGATTGGCCATGGGAAGTCGTATCCAGTTACAGCAGCGCAACTGCTCCCGGTTTCCACGGGATTTCTCGCGCCGATCCACTTTTCTAGTTCAAACTCGCAAAGAACTAAGATCGACAACTACCCATTTGCATTTCGTGGCTCAAGACAAATTTCAAGAGCCGCGCTATAATGGCCGCCGTGCCCGCACCTACTCCCAACCTTCTCGTCACTGGCGGCGCCGGTTTCATCGGCTCGAACCTCACCCTGACGTTGCAGGAGAAATTGCCCGGCGCGCGCCTGACCGTCATCGATGATTTTCGCTCCGGCGATTTCAAAAATCTGCGCGGCTATCGCGGTGATTTCGTCGCGCAGAACCTGGCCACGATGGACTGGCAGCAGCAATTCGGAAACGAAAAGTTCGACGCGATTTTTCATCTGGCCTCAATCACCGACACGACGTTGCACGATCAATTCGTCCAGGTACACGACAACGTCGAAAGTTTTCGGCGACTCTTGAATTTCGCAAAGCCTAATAAGACGCGAATCGTTTACGCTTCGTCAGCGTCGACGTATGGAGCGGCCACTGCGGCCAGCGTCGAAACAAACGGCGCCGCGCCCGCGAACGTCTACGCGTTTTCGAAAGTGATCATGGATAACCTGGCGATGCGCGAAGCGAAGGAGAACCCCGATTGGACCATCGTCGGCCTGCGCTACTTCAACGTTTACGGTCCGCGCGAAGCGCACAAAGGCGTGCCCGCGAGCATGGTTTATCATCTCGCGCAGCAGATGAAAGCAGGGCAGCGGCCGCGCATTTTCAAACACGGTGAGCAGAAGCGCGATTTCGTTTACGTGAAAGACATTGTCGAAGGCAGCATTCTCGGGCTCGAGGCGAAGCAAAGCGGAATCTATAATCTCGGCTCAGGGCAGGCGCGCTCATTCAACGAACTGGTCGACGCGCTCAACAAATGTCTCGGGACAAAATTTCAGCCCGATTACATCGAGAATCCGCACGCCCATTACCAAAACTTCACCCAAGCGGATTTGGAGAAAGTCCGGGGCGAGCTCGGCTATCAGCCGCGGTTCTCGCTCGAAAGCGGCGTGGCAGATTACGTGACTTGGCTTTACCCGGGAGCAAAGTAGCGGCTTACCCCTCCCAGAAGAATTTCGTCGGCCGTCTGATTTCCGGCGGGAGACTCTTGTGCACCGGGCAATTGAGCGCGGTTTGCTCGAGAATTTCGCGATGCGGCGAATCCGGGGGCAACGGAATATGAACTTCGCTCGGCAAGGCCACGATCCGCCGCGGCGCGTCTGTCGACATTTCCTTCTGCACCGAAACTTTCATCCCGCGAAGATCGACACCGAGCGATTCGGCCTTGATGCCCATCGTCGTGCTGATGCAGGTGCCGAGCGCAGTCGCGACGAGATCAGTGGGCGAGAACGCTTCACCTCTGCCTTTGTTGTCAGTCGGCGCGTCGGTAGCGAGCTTCGACTTCGACGGGCCATGCGTCGCGTCGCAATGTAAGTTGCCCGTGTATTCAACATCGACTCTGACCATGCCGAATTATGCGGCGAAGACGCTTACTTCGCAATCAGCGGCACTTCTTGAATCTTCTCGCGATGGCGCACGAGTTCGTCGCGAAAGACGCGTGTAAGATCGACATCATGCAAAACGATCATGTCGGTGTCGTGCTTTTTATGATTGTCATTTTGCCAGCCTTCATTCCACCAACAGAAACCGACGACCGCCGACCAGCGATTTGAAAATAAATCGTCGAGAGCAGCGCGCGTCCATTTCACAACGTCGACGTGGCGATTGTGCAAATCGCAACCGAGCTCGGCCACGATCACAGGTTTGCCGGGCGCGACTTTGGTTAATCGCGGATATGCTTCATCGATTTTGAATCGAAACGTCTCAAGACCTTCGTCGGTCCGCGGCGTGAGCGGTCCGTAAGCGCTGAGCGCCACCCAATCGCAATAGTCGGTTCCCGGAAAATAATTTTCGAACGCGTTCCATTTTTGTTCCGGCTCGTCGTACCAGTTCACATGCCAGACCCAGGTCAGATTGGCTGCGCCTTCCGCGCGCATCAGATCGACAATGTGACGATAGGCTATGATGTAACGCTTCGGTCCTTCAACCGCGCCGCCGTTCCATTTTCCATTCCAACTGAACCAGCCGCCGTTCGGCTCTGTTCCCCATTCGATCAGAATTGGCGAACCAAAAGTCTTCGCATCGCTCGCCCATGCCCGAAGATCGGCATCGAATTCGCCAACGATGATTTTTTGCAGCGAAAACCTTTTCTCGGCGTGCTTCTGATCAACATCGGAACGCAACATCAAGCGGATGTACGGAATTACGCCGCCGTCACGGATCCAGCCGCATGTCGCCGCCGGAAATTTTCGCGACTCGAACCAGTTGTCGGAAAAATAAACCCACGCGGTCTTGGCGCCGACCGCTTGCTCGTAGCGCACCATGTCCGCGGCGGTGACATCGTGCTCAGTCGGATCGTGTGTGTCGGTGCCGACGCCGCCCCAATAAAATCCGTGATAAAGTTTTCCGGGTGGTGGCGGCTGAATGCGCGGCGATTGCGCGTGTAACGCGACAACGCAGCTAAAGAATGCCGCGAGAAAAATTTTCACCGGCACAATTGTAGGGAATGCGCTCCGTCTGCCAAATTGGCAACGGATACCATCTCCCTACAGGAGGCACAGCCGCGTCGCGTCGCTACGTTTTCTTTGCGGTATCGCGCAATTGTTTCACCCTATCGTGCGCACTCTTAATTTCGGTGAATTGGCGCGCGACAACTTCGCGCGCGGTTCCGCTCAAACCATCGTTCATCGCTTCCTCATATTCGTGAACCGCGGAATCTTCGCCGCACTCGCACTCGCTCAGGATCGCTTTGTCGTCGCCACTGGTCACGGCGGACTTCAAATTGATCCACGTCCGATGCATCGCACCGGCCGTGCTGCTCGATTTTTCCGGCTTAGCTTCTCCCAGACCTTGGGCCTGGACCTGCAGTTCGCCGGCGAAACGCTGCCGCTGTTGCGAATACTGCTGGAAGAGTGACTTAAGTTGCGGATCCCTAACGGCTTCAGAAGCTTCTTTGAAGCCCTTCTCGCCGTCCTTCAATGTCTCGATCAAGCTGTTGATCGTTGAAATAGCTTCTTTTTGTTGTGCCATAGTACAAATGTTTCGCAGCCGGCGAGTGTTTCGGATTTCAGAAAATGTTTCAGTGTCAGCTTGCGACACTCGCTCATGCCATTAGCGTGAATTATGAACACGAAGGTGATAGGGAAAGATCTGACAAAGGAATCACCGCGCAGTCCGCGTATTCGGGTTGGCGGTTACGCAATTCTCGGGCGCACGCTCGACAAATGCCGCGCGCTCGTGGCCGGCAATATCGGCGAGTACCATTTCGATTGTCCGCTCGATAACATGCTTTTCGGTTTCAAGGGCGTGAAGGGCGACGATTTCAAAGCCCAGATCGAAAACGGCGCGAGCGACCAAGACATGGTCGATTGGCTGAATCGCAACGGCCAAAAGAAAACACCGGCCGAAATCGCCCAGTGGAGCGCTCAAGTGACCGCCGATAATCCTTACAATAATCCGGAGAAGCGCGAGTGGTTCGTCGAAAATGTGAAACCGCTTGGACTCGATCCCAAGACGACAACGTTATTCGACTGGCTCGAGAAAGACGATCAAGCGAGCCACGCGCAGAAAGCAGCCTAAAAGTAGCCGCGCTGCTGTGTACCGTTAAGCGTGGACGGCTCACAGAGCCGTGGCTACACCTGGGTCACGTTTTAATGAACGGCGGCGGGACGTCTTCGGTGATTCCCGCGTCTTCGCCGCGGCCGAGCTTGCTGCGCCGAACACTGTAAAGGAAATAGATCAGCAATCCAACCGCGAGCCAGACAAAGAAACGAATCCAGGTTTCGAGCGGCAGGCTCAACATCAGGGCAAGGCAAAATAATACGCCGAGCAACGGAAAAACTGGAACGAATGGAACGCGAAATGGCCGTGGACGAGTCGGATCCTTCCGGCGCAGGACAATCACGCCGCAACAAACCAGCACAAACGCAAAAAGTGTTCCGATATTCGTGAGGTCGGCCAACGAACCGATATCGATCAGCATGGCAACTCCGCCTACCACGACGCCAGTCAAGATCGTGGTGATATACGGGGTACGGTAGCGCGGGTGAAGACGCGAAAAAAATTGGGGGACCAGACCGTCGCGCCCCATCGCCATGATAATGCGGGGCTGGCCAAGTTGAAACACGAGCAAGACCGAGGAAAGGCCGGCTAACGCGCCGGCGCTAACGAGCGCCTGGGCCCACGGTTTACTGGCAAAGGCCGTTGCCACCGCAGCGGAGTCACCAAGATAAACTGTGTATTTTTTGATGCCGGTTAGCACGGCGGCCATGAGCACATACAGCACGGTGCAGATGATGAGACTGGCGATCATCCCAATCGGCAAATCTCGTTGCGGATTCTTGGTTTCCTCGGCGGTAGTGGAGACGGCATCGAAACCGATGAAAGCAAAAAAGACAATGGCTGCGCCACTCATGACGCCGCCAAATCCGCTGGGCGCAAACGGACGCCAATTTGCCGGATGGACCATGAACGCGCCGAAGGCGATGACGAAAACCACCACCGCGACTTTGATCAACACGATGGTCGTGTTGGTCGTGGCGCTTTCGCGAATACCGTAAATCAAAAGAACCGTCACCGCGGCTACGATTAACACCGCAGGAAGATCGAGGGCGATGGAATATCCGAAGATGTGCGGCAAGCCGAGCGGCGAATAGTACTGCACGACTTCACCGCCTTGTGAAAGCTTGGTCGCAGCCGTGGTGGGATCGGTAACTAACCAAAGCGGAAGCCTGATGGAACCATGGCTCAAACTGTAGAGCAGTTTCACAAAATAATCCGACCAGCCTTTCGCCACAGCCATGTTGCCAACGGCATATTCGAGAATCAAATCCCAGCCGATAATCCAGGCGATAATCTCGCCGAGGGTAGCGTAGGAGTAAGTGTAGGCCGAACCCGAAACCGGAATCATGGCCGCGAGTTCGCTGTAACAAAGGGCCGCGAAACCGCACGCGATGGCGGCGACGACGAACGAAAGGGCGACCGCCGGTCCCGCGGCCGGCCGGCCAAAGACGAGGTCGGTATGGTGGATGAATGCGATGATGAAATTGAGCACCGGCGTTTTGACGATGGATTCGCCGACATGGGCGGCCTCGCCCGCTGCCGCGGTACCGGCGAGCGCGAAAATGCCCGCCCCGATGATCGCACCAATGCCGAGGCAGGTAAGATCGAGCGCAGTGAGCGAGCGCTTCATTCTGCGATCGGGCGCAGCTGCCTCGGCGATCAGCGCATCGGGGCTTTTCTTGCGAAAAAGGTGAGAAGCCATGGCTAATTTTTCGAGGATCGTGTCACCGCGGCTTGGCGCTGGTCAACCGCGAAGTTCGCGCGCAACCGTAGCCGCCCCGCTCTGTCGGGGGAGCAACATTCAGCGGCTACGCATGTTGGCGCACAAATCGCTCACAAGAGCGACATCGTGAATTTCAGCGCGGCAAACTTGATCGGAGGCCTGGTGTTTGGCTCGATCGGTTTCGTTGCCTTCGTCTACGGAAAGCGAATGAATCTCTGGAAGCCGATGTTTCTCGGCCTCGGATTGATGATTTATCCCTATTTCGTCAGCGACGACAAAATCATGCTCGCTATCGGCATCTTAGGCTCGGGGGTGCTTTTCTTTTTCCGCGAATAAAAAAATGCGGAGCCCGCCGCAGCGAACTCCGCATTTTGAAGTCACCGCTCGATTATCTTCCAACGGCCATCCCGCGCTCGGTCTCGCCGATGGCGCGATTGGTATTTTCAATCGCGCGAAGACGCCAGCCGCCTTTGTTATGCTCCGCCATCTCTAACTCGGCCTTCGCCGCGCGCAGATTTTCAAGAGCTCGACGCATGTGCGGCTGATCGGCCCGCGCCGTGTTCATGGTGAATGCCGAGACCGCTATTAAAACAATAATCGTTGTGGTGAATGTTTCATGGTGGCGATGTAAACCGAAACTTCGTCCGACCGTCAAGACGGGCACAGCCTGACAATCACAGCGTAGACGCCTCGAACGGAATTCAGTAACTTCGCTAGGCATGTCGGACGAAGCGGCCAAGGTCATTCTGGGCGACACAGCGATTTCCGCCATCGAACGCAGATCAACTCGCCGCTGGTTCGGCCGGGGAAAGGATCAACCTCCTCTGAGTCATTGCGAAAATTGCGGCGCGCCGTTGACCGGACACTACTGCTCGCAATGCGGGCAGGCGGCGATCGATTACCGCCGCTCCTTTGGCCACGTCGTGCTCGATGTCCTGAATGAATTCCTGAATTGGGATTCGAAATTTTTCGGCACCATCGGACTTCTCATCACCCGGCCGTGGCGACTGACGAATGAATTCGTCGAAGGCAAACGGGTCCGCCACGTCCATCCGCTGCGATTGTATCTTCTCGCCAGCATTTTGTTTTTCTTCGCGGTCAATTACGGCGTGAAAGGATTGAAGTTGGACCTCGGCAAGGTTCCAGAGGAAAAGCGAGCCGAAGTGGCGGCCGCGATCGCGGACAAGCGTGCCGAGATCGAAAAGGAGCTTCAAAAGGAAAATCTCTCACCCGATGAACGCAAAAAAGCCCAGGAAGTATTGGATTATCTGACCAAGCCAAGCCCGTCTCCAAGTGTGTCAGCTTCACCGACAATTACGCCTTCGCTTCCTTCATCTGCCTCGTCACCCTCGCCAGCAGATTCTCCAGGTGAATCCAAGCAGCGCAACTACGGAGCGGTGGGAGATCGGCCGTTCCTGGTATTTGATGAGAATGAAAAGACGAATACGCCGTTCGAGCGCTGGCTCGAAGCGCGGGCCAAGGAAAAAATGGGCGAACACGGGACAAAGATGGGTCTCTTCATCACCACCCTGTTCAGCAATCTCCCGTACATGATGCTCTGCTGCATTCCGCTGTTCGCATTTGTTCTGAAAATTCTCTACATCCGCCGGCATATCTTTTACATCGATCACCTGATCTACGCCTTGCACATCCACACGTTCTTCTACACCGGCACCATGTTGATCGTGCTTGCGACCATCGGCCTCAATCGGACAATCCCTGGAACTTTTGCCGGTTGGGTAATCTCGCTGCTTTGGATCACGTTCGCGGTCCAGATTTGGTTGTCGATCCGATACGTCTATCGACAGGGATGGTTCATCAGCACGCTGAAATTTTTCACCGGCGGCTTTGTTTATCTGATTGTGCTGTTCCTCGCCCTCGCAGCAACCTTCTTCATCACCCTGGCAATCCCAACATAAACGCGACGCTTCTTGCGAAACATGCTCGAACACGAGCGCACGCGCGCCTTAGCTCAACAATTCGCGCGCTTTCGCCAGTGCATCGTCGATCTTGGTTGCGTCAGTGCCGCCGCCTTGCGCATTCTCCGGTCGCCCGCCGCCTTTGCCGCCAACGATCGGCGCGATTTTTTGAATGATCTTGTTCGCCTGAACTTTCGGCGTCAGCGATTTCGGAATGACCGCCACTAGCGCAACGTTGCCGTCTTTTTCTCCTGCGAGAACGATCGGCCCGTCGAACTTTTGCTTCAATGCGTCGGCCACCGCCTGCAAAAGCTTCCCGTCGGCATCCGGAATCTTGGCGACACAAATCTTCTGACCGACTTTCGACAACGCCAGCTCGTTCGCGATCTGCGCGCCGCGGCTGCGTAAACCCGCCTCCGCTTCCTTGGCATGTTTCTTTTCCCAATCGCGAACATCGAGATCCAACTTTTCCAGATGCGTCGTGCGAGCATCGATTTGTTTGAGCATCTCGGGCGTCTGCATGCTATCGGTGAAAACCGGCAACGCCGCGAGATCGGATTTTTTGCGCGACAGAATTTCAAATCTCTCCTGCTGCCGCTTGGCTTCTTCCTGCGCCCAGACTCGCGCCGCATCTCCGGCTACCGCTTCAATGCGACGCGTGCCCGCCGCTATCGCTTCCTCTTTCACGATCCGAAACGGCCCGATCTCCGATGTCGATTTTACGTGCGTCCCGCCGCACAGCTCCATCGAGTAGCCATTCAATTTCTTCGGATCACCACCGATTTGCAGCACGCGAACCTTGTCGCCGTACTTCTCGCCAAAGAATTGCTGAATCTCCTTCCGCTCTTTGGCTTCCGCGTACGGAATTTCCGTCCACGAAACCGGCGCATTCTCAACGATCTTCTCGTTCACCAATCTTTCGACGTCGCGAACCTGCTGCTTCGTCAGCGCCGCGCTGGAGAAATCGAACGTCAATTTATCTGGCCCAACGTAACTTCCTTTCTGCGCCGTGTCCTTTGACACGACTTGATGCAACGCCCAGTGCAACAAATGCGTGACCGTGTGATGACCCTGAATTAAATGCCGCCGCTGCGCGTCGACGGTTAAGTGAACGGGTTCTTGCGGCGACCAGTCGAACCCTGCGGTATCTCCGAGCTTTAAATAGTATGTTTCACTAATCTTGGCGGTGTGGACGACACGAACCGTTCTGTTTTCTTTAGCGAACGTGATCTCGCCGGTATCGCTGACTTGTCCACCCATCTCGGCGTAGAACGGAGATACGTCGACTGCAGCCCATTTGTCACCGCTGCCAGGTCCGCCAACTCTTTCGGAAATCTTATATAGTCGGGAGTCAGTTTCGAAAGAATCGTAACCGACAAACTTGGTCGGAAGATCTGCCGTGTGATGAACAGTTATTGTGGACTTCTTCTGAGCTTTGCGCGCTCGCTCCCGCTGCTCATCCATCAACTTCTCGAAGCCGGCAACGTCGACTGTGAGCCCACGCTCGCGCGCCATCAGCTCGGTCAGATCGAGTGGAAAACCATAAGTGTCGTACAAATCAAAGGCGAATTTACCGCCCAGTGTACGGTGGACGACTTTCTTTTCGTCCACGGAGACTCGGCTTTCCAGCGGCGTCACTCCTTCTTTCTCAGGCACCAACCAACCTTCATGTGCCATGCGCCCTTCAAGCCGCTGCAGAAGCGAAACCTCGCCGTTAAACAGATCGATTCCGCGGTCGAGCGTTTTATTAAATGATTCTTCTTCGCGTTTTATGGTTTCCTGAATTGTTTTCTTCTGCGAACGGACTTCGGGAAAAACGTCGCCCATCGTTTTGGCGACGACGTCGACAAGTTTGAAGAAGAAAGGCTCGTGAAAACCCAACGAACGACCATAACGAACCGCGCGACGCAGAATGCGCCGTAAGACGTAACCGCGGCCTTCGTTCGATGGAATAATCCCGTCGGCGATCGCAAAGCTGAGCGCGCGAAGGTGATCGGCCACGACTCGAAATGCGATGTCGCTGTGAATCGTCGGCCCCGGCTCTCTCGCTGTCACCGCACTTCGCGTCGCTGAGACAAACTTTCGACGCTCGGAATCCCCTCCATATTTTCTACCGCTGAGCTTTTCGATCTCATCGAAGATCGGGCGAAAGATGTCGGTCTCGTAGTTAGAGATTGTGCCGGAAAAGTCGGTGAGATTTTTTGTGCCCTGAATGATCGCAGTGGCGCGCTCGAAGCCCATTCCGGTGTCGACGTGACGTTGCGGCAACGGCGCGAATGTTCCGTCAGGATTCGCGTTGAATTGGATGAAAACCAAGTTCCAAATCTCGATGCAACGCGGATCGTTCTTGTTCACGAGCGCGCCGCGAGTGTCGCCGTCAGGCGTAAGATCGACATGCAGCTCCGAGCACGGCCCGCACGGACCGGTGTCGCCCATCATCCAAAAATTGTCGGCCTTGCCAGAGCTGAGAACATGAATCTTGGGATCGAGATCGGCGTCCTGAAATAATCGCGCCCAGTGATCGTGCGCTTCTTGGTCGAACTCGCTCGGTTCGCCCGGCCCGGGTTGGTAAACCGTCGCGTAAAGCCGTTGAGCGGGAAATTTCCAGCGATCGACCACAAGTTCCCAGGCCCAGTCGATCGCCTCCTTCTTGAAATAATCGCCAAAGCTCCAGTTGCCCAGCATTTCGAAAAACGTGTGGTGATAAGTGTCGAGGCCGACATCTTCGAGGTCATTATGTTTGCCGCCGGCGCGAATGCACTTCTGTGTGTCGGCCACGCGCGGTGGATTCCAGGGCGGCTT
>DASZJH010000022.1:0-8212 GCA_035948375.1 Chthoniobacterales bacterium | reverse complement strand
CGCGCGCAGTTTTTCCCTGATCTAGTGTCTGAGGCTCTGTCATTCAGCTTGCGCTCGATTTCGAATTGCCCGCTTCTAACATCCGGACACGTTTGTCGACGTGGGGAAGGCGAATGGTCAGAGTTAGTCCCTTACCTTCGCTGCTTTCAATCGACATCTCGCCGCCGTGTTCGCGCACGATTCGGCGAACAATCAATAGTCCGAGGCCGGTGCCGCTGCTCTTGGTGGTGAAATACGGCTCAAAGACGCGGCTGAGATTCTCGGCCGAAATCCCTCCGCCGGAATCGGTGAACCGTACAATAACGTGGGAATCATCCATGTTGGTGCGGATTCGCAAGATTCCGCGGCTCTTCATCGCTTCGAAGCTGTTCTTGATCACGTTGTAAAACGCCTGCTTCATCTGGTCACGATCGAGTTCCAGCAACGGCAGATCGGAACGCAGTTCCTGCTCGACCACGATGTCGCGGTCTTTGATCTCGGGCGCGAAAAAGCGCACCGTTTCCTCGACAATCGCATTTACGTTTTCCGGGCGCAGCTGGGGACGGGTCGGCCGAATGGCGCGGAGGAACTGGCTGGTGATCGAATCGAGCCGGTTCACTTCGCCGCGCGCGACCTGGACCGATTCCTGAAGTTTGGCGCGCTTTGCTCCGTCAAGTTTGCCCGCTTCGCGCTCGATCAACTGCAAATGAATGTTGAGCGAGTTGAGTGGGTTTCCAATTTCGTGAGCGACTCCGGCGGCGAGCAGCGTCAGTGCGTTCAATCGTTCCGATTCGATTGTTTGCTGCTCAGTGCGCCGGCTTTCGGTGATGTCGCGCAAAATGATCGCGTGACCGACCGGTTCGGCGGCGACGTCGATCTTGTCCCCGGCCGATTGTCGCTCGATCAGCAGCGGCACGATATAAAAATTAATGAACCGATTGGCCGGATAAAAAATTTCCATGTCCCGACTTACCGCAACCTCGCTTTGGGAAAGCGATTGCCAATCGAGTCCGCGCACGCGCTCATCCAAACGCTTGCCTAGTGACTCCTCCGGTTCCAGTCCGAACAAGTCGCAGGCCGCGTCGTTCAGGTAGGTGATTCGCCCTTTTGAGTCGGTGACGATGATTCCCTCCTGGATCGAATTGAAGACCGTTTCGAGAAAACCTTTCTCCTGGGCCAGCTGCAAAAAATAATTCTGAACGTCCTCCGGCCCGATTTTGCCGAGGCGCCCGATCAGTTTTTCAACGAAGCCCGCTTTCATTCTCCAATTGTCGTGTCGAGCGAAGTCGAGACATCTCTGGTTATTTCTGAGCTAATCACGGCCAACCAAGAGTAGAAGATTCCTCGACTTCGCTCAGAATGACAAATCAGTGGCTGCCGACGTTACTGGGATTTTGGACATTTCTAGCCGCATGTAATTCAAAACGACCGGCGCCAACACCATGCCCGGGATTCCCATAACAATCTCGCCCACGATCAAGCCGATTAGGGTGAGCCAAACCGGGTTGCGAATCCAGCCGCCGATGATTTTGCTGTTTAGAAAGTATTCCAGTTTATGAATGCCGACTAAGAAGATGAGCGCGACGAGCGCGAATTTTACTGACATCGCCGCCGCTAAAAACACGATGATGGTATTACTGATCAAGTTACCGACGATCGGCAGCAGACCGCACAAGAATGTCACCCCGATGACGACCGCAGCGTGAGGCAGGCCGGTAATCAGGATGAAAATTGCCGTGAGCACGGTGTTGATGGAGGAGATAATGATCTGCGCGCCCATGACTGTTTCGAAGCTGCGGTAAAAATCATTGAAGCGTGTAGCAATCTCCGTTGCGCTCGCGTCGTAAAAATTGGCTATGGTTTTTCCCCTGGTGTCCGCATTTGGGTCGCGCCAGGTGCGGAAGAACAGACTGGCTGCGACGACAACGCCAATAATGATGAGCACCAGGAGCGTCGTCGCAGCGCCGGCAAAATGCGCCACGTCGTTCAAATAATGGATCTCGTCTTTGACCTGGCCGATGACGAACGCTTTCAGCGTTTCGAAATCCGTAAACGGCAGTTCGATGTTTCGTTTTTCGGCCCAGGCGGTGGCTGACGGGATTGAGCTGTCGGCAATGTCCGGCAGTGCGCGCCACGCCGCCCGAATAAAGTAACCCGCGACATAAGCGATTGCGACGAGACAAATCACAAACGCGACCAAGGAAAGCCATTTCCGATTTGTGACGGCGTGCAGCTTGTGCAGCGCAAAATAGGAAAACAACGCCGCGAGCAATAATGGTCCCAAATGCAGCCACGCCGCGACTACGAGCGTTGCGATGAGCACGCCATAGGAAATTTTTCTCGGCGTGCTCATCTCACGATGAAAGATGTCGATCTTACGCGGCTTGTCCGGTTTCTTTTTCGGCCCGCTCCTTGAGCGCGGCCTTGCGCGAAAGTTTCACGCGCCCTTTGTCGTCGATGCCGATGCATTTTACCCAGATCATGTCCCCGACTTTGACCACGTCTTCGGTTCGTTTAACGCGGAAATCCGCCAGCTCCGAAATGTGGACGAGGCCATCTTTGCCCGGCAACACTTCGACGAACGCGCCAAACTCTTTGATCGACACGACGCGCCCCTGATAGGTCTGCCCGATCTCGATTTCTTTCGCCATGCCCCCAATAATTTCCTTCGCCCGCGCCATTGCTTCACCGCTCGTCGCGTAAATGTGGACCGATCCGTCGTCTTCGATGTTAATCTCGGCACCGGTCTCGGCGACGATGCCTTTGATCGTCTTTCCACCCGGACCGATAAGCGCGCCGATTTTTTCCGGATTGATCTTGATGGTTTCGATCCGTGGCGCGTATTTCGAAAGTTCGGCGCGCGGTTTGTCGAGCGCGCCGCGCATGATCCCGAGAATTTTCGTGCGCGCTTCTTTCGCACGTTGAATCGCCTCGGCCATAATTTTATGGCTTACGCCGGGGAGTTTCAGGTCGAGCTGGAAGCCAGTCACACCGTTATCCGTTCCGCACAGTTTGAAATCCATGTCGCCGAAATGATCTTCGCTCCCGATGATATCGGTCAGAAGTTCGTAACGTTTCACTTGTCGATCTTCGCCCTGCTCGGTGACGAGACCGACGGAGATTCCGGCGACCATTCCCTTAACCGGCACGCCGGCGTCCATAAGCGAAAGCATTCCGCCACAGACGCTCGCCATTGAGGTCGAGCCGTTCGATTCCATGATTTCGCTCGAAATACGAACCGCATAACGGAAATCGTTTTCGCCAGGCACCACAGGCTCGAGCGAACGCTCGGCTAATGCGCCATGACCGATTTCACGTCGTGACGCTCCGCCCGTCCGTCCGGTTTCGCCAACGCTGAACGGCGGAAAATTGTAATGCAAAATGAAACGCTTCGAAATTTCACCGCCGCCGTAAGCGTCGATGTGTTGGGCTTCTTCGATCGGCGCCAGGGTGGTGAGAGCGAGGGCCTGTGTCTCGCCGCGTTGGAAAATCGCCGAGCCGTGCGCCCGCGGCAACGCGCCGACTTCGCAGGTGATCTGCCGCAAATCCTGATAGCCGCGGCCGTCCATGCGTTTTTGTTTTTCGAGAATACTTTTGCGAAACGCTTTCTTCTGCACGTAATCGAACGCCTGCGAGATCGAGAACGCGTCGGCGTCCGGATGCCTTTCCAGGATCGCCTTCTTCACTTCTTCGCGTAGCGCTTCGACCGCTTTGCCACGCGCGACCTTGCCTTGAGTGTAAAGGGCGCCTTCGATTCGATCGCCCCCGACCTGGTAGGCAATTTCAAGAAGGTCCTCCTTGACATGGAGAAGCGGCATCTCGCGTTTGGCCCTGCCAACCTGCATGGCCAATTCCTTTTGAATTCGAATCATTTCGCGCGCGTGGCCGTGCGCGAACTCGAGCGCCTTCACGAAATCGGCTTCGGGCACTTCGTTGCCCGCGCCTTCGATCATGATGACGTCGTTCTCGGTCCCGACGTAAACAAGGTCGAGATCGCTCTGAGTTCGTTCCTCATGTGTTGGATTGGCGACGAATTGACCGTTTACCCGGCCGACGCGCACCGCGCCGATCGGCCCCGCGAACGGAATGTCGGAAACGCAAAGAGCCGCCGATGCGCCGTTGATCGCAAGCATGTCGGGATCGTTCTGCCCGTCTGCGCTAAGAAGGATTGAGATGACCTGCGTGTCGTAAAAATATCCCTGCGGAAACAACGGCCGCAGTGGACGATCGATCATGCGCGAGGTGAGCGTTTCTTTTTCGCTTGGACGGCCTTCGCGTTTGAAATAACCGCCGGGAAATTTTCCGACGGCGGCCGCTTTTTCGCGATAATCGACCGTGAGCGGGAAATAATCCTGTCCTTCTTTGATTGCGGTGGCCGAGACTGCGCTGGCCAGCACTATGGTGTCGCCGCATGAAACGATAACCGCGCCGTCGGCGAGCTTGGCGATTTTGCCGGTCTCGATTGAGATTTGAGTGGCCCCAATTTGGGCCGTGACCTTTTGTTGCATATTTCTTTCCTGGAGTATGCGAGTTCCAGGTCGGTCACCCTGACTGTAGGTTTTAAACCCGTTGTCCCGCTGCGGCGGGACGCGAAACTAAAACCTAAAATCCAAGGTAACCTTGCGACCTGGTTGTCGCGTTTACCTAACTTTCGAATCGGCGTCGCACTGAAAACTGGACGCACATCGACATTGAATCTGGTGTTATTTCCGCAGATTCAGTTTGTCGATCAGCTTCTTATAGCGTTCGGTTTGGGACCGGCCCAAGTAATCAAGCAGACTTCGGCGTTGGGCCACCATTTTGAGTAGTCCGCGGCGCGAAGAGTGGTCTTTGACGTGGCTTTTCAAGTGGTCTGTCAGTTGCCCGATCCGGCGCGTCAACAGCGCAATTTGCACGTCGGCGCTGCCGGTGTCCTTCCCGTGCAACTGGAACTGCTTGATATCCAGCGTTTCCGTGTTCTCAGCCATTTCGAAGCGCCTATTGTAGACGAAGAATTCGCCTTCGCAAGGCCGCGCCTGAAGAATGGCCTCGATCGACAGCGGCTCTAATTAATAGGGAGTTAGGACTTTGCCGTCCTCATGCCGGAACGCCGCCGTACTTGCCCCAGAGCCAGAGCAAGAGCACCGCGCAGATGACTGACATAATGAAGCCGGCAGGGTGAAAGGCAGATCCCGGGGCTGGCTTGGAAAAGATTCGTCCAATCAAACCACCGACAATGGATCCGACGATGCCGAGCACCGTGGTCATGATAAACCCGAGATGTTGCACTCCGGGCAGGATCGCGCGTGCGCACAAGCCGATAATGAAACCGACAATAATCGACCAAATGATGTGTAACATGGGGCAGATGGTAACTACTTCGGTCGGCCAAAAGCGATCCTTTTCTTAGATCCTTTCGCTTTAGTCGCGCCGCCTATTATCCTCGTCGATAGCCAAATATTCGTCGCGCGGCGGACTGAATGTATCGAGCACGCGTGTTTCTTCCATCGTCTCGACGCCGTGGGGAATATTGCTCGCGAGATAGAACGAATCGCCTGCCTTCAGCTCATGTGGCGTACCATCGACAGTCAACTTCATTCGCCCCGACAAAATATGAACAATCTGTTCCTGCAAATGTTGGTGCGCCGGCATCTTGCTGCCCGCGTCAAGTCTGGCCAGCATTTGATACATCGTTTTTCCGCTGCTCAGGGTTTGGCGTTTGATGCCGGGGCAGATTTGGATCCACGGGTTTTTGTTTTTCATACATCAGGCCTCTGGTTCGATCTTAATCCGAAAGTGATAGGAAGAAATGCTCATTCGTTTCGTAAAATAGAAGCGATGCGCGTCGAAACGTTGAACTCCCGAATCGAGTTCAAAATTTTGGCAGCCCTTCTCACGGGCCTGTTTGATCAACCAATCAAGCAATTCGCCGCCAAAGCCGCGGGAACGGTCGCTGTCGCGGGTGACCAAATCGTCCACGTAGAGATTTTTGCCGGAGAAAAGCGATTCAAGAAATCGATAACCGGCGACGGCGCAGACTTGGCCTTCTGATTCGACGAATGCCAGCTGGTAACCTTGCTTTCGCTGCCGCTGCACGCGTTCGACGAAATCTTCCGCATCGGTGATGTGAGTTCGGAGCTCGCGCATAACCGGAAAGCACCGCCGGATATCTTCAACTGTGTCGGCGATTGCGATGCGCGGGTTTTTCATCAAGTCGATCCTGTTTCGCGTTTACCATCGTACCAAAGAAAAAGGCCGTCACGCGAACGTGCACCGCGCGGTCCGCCCAGAATAACCCTGAGCGAGTTTCCCAGAATCTCGCGGGCCGAGTACATGCGAAGCTTGCGGCCTGACGTCACGATCGGCTTCGGTAAAATTCGAAACCGGCCGAGTTTTTGCAATGCCAGGCTGAAATAAACTTCCTCTCCAATGAAAAGGCTTTCGTCGAAGCCCCCAATGGTGTCGAACTTCTTCCTGGTGGTGAACAGAAACGCGCCGGCGCCAAGACTTAGTGCGAAGTAAATCGTGCAGAAAACTTTTAGAAGGATTCTTGCCCATAGCGGAATCGTTCCGCCAACGATCACACGTGCACTGCCACCCGCACAGCCGGCTTCGAGCGCGGCGATGGCTCCGCTAACATGTTTTTCATTGATTCGGGTGTCGGCATCGACAAAGAACAGAATATCTCCGCGGGCAGCGCGTGCGCCGGCGTTGCGGGCAGCGGCGATTTGCCGGCGATCGATGGAAACCAACTTACTCCCAAGCTGGCTGGCGATGGCGGCGGTTTGATCGGTCGAAGCATCGTCGACAACGATGATTTCATAGTCGCACTGAGTTGCGGCCTTGCGGATCGCCGTGATTGTGGGCGGGAGCTCCAGCTCTTCGTTGTAAGCCGGAACGACGAAAGAGATCACAATGCAGCTGTAGCGCGTGCGTGCTCGGGCGCAAACGCAACCGTTCTTTCGACTCGCCAGGTAATTCCGACCAGTTAGGCGGATTTGAATCTGACGCCGGCTTTTTGCACTTCGCGATAGGGCAGAAGCCAAATCAGCGATTCATCGTGGAGATCCACAACCTGGATGCGGTTGCCCCACGGATCGCGGAAATCGCAGCGGAATGGCGGTACGAGTTTGAGTTTGTATTTCTTCGTCAGCTTTTGCCGGATTTCCTCGAGCTGCTGTTCGTCGCGCACCATGATTCCAAAATGGCGGACATTCGCCGGCTGCGTTTTTCCGACTTCAAAGATGGCAAGGAACTGATGTTCGCCGAGTTTGAAGAAGGCGTCGCCTTCTCCTTCATCGAGCTGTTCGAGATTGAACACGTCTTTGTAAAACGCCACCGCCTTTTCAATGTCGTCCACTTCGATTGCGACGTGATTACATCCGTAAACCTGCACGCTCATTTCTTAAACTTCTGTAACGCTTCAATCATTTCCCCGCTTCGCTTGCCGAGTTCCTTGTAGTGCACCGCAGCCAATTCTTCGATGAGGCGTTCGCCTTTGGAGGTGAGTTCGAGGTGGCGTTCGCGGCGATCGTGCTCCCCTTCCTGGCGGCGGACCAACTTTCGTTCAACCAAACGATCGACAATGTTGACCGCCGAATGATGTTTGACCTGAAGGCGCTCGCTTAGCTGCGAGATTGTCACCGTTTCAGCTGCGCTCAAGACTTTGATAGCGAGCAGCGCTTCATATTGTTCCGGATTCAGACCGGCTTTATCTCGGAGAAAATCCTTGCTAAAACGCATGAATTTGCGTCCGAGGTAACGCAGCTCCGCTAGGGCCTCATACTGGTCAGAGTGTAAGGGAATCATGACTAAGTGTGTCGGACTTCATCTGGCAAATATCGATGATCGATACATTGGTATGACGGCTGCTGACTTCCTTTATACATATGAATCGGGCCGTCACTAAAGCACGCAATGCTTTCACTCTCGTAGAAATAATGATTGTCGTTGCCATTATCGCACTGTTGGCGGCGATTGCCGTTCCTGGCTTTTTGCGCGCCCGCAAGCGCTCGCAGGCGTCCAGGATATTAAACGACCTGCGAATGATCGACTCGGCGGTCGATCAGTACGCCATCGAAACGAACCGGAAAACCAACGATCCGGTCGGTATTGCCGATTGGACGAACTACGTCAAGAAAGGGTCGCTTCTTTATAATACCGGCAACAGTGTTTTGGGTAGTGCCTACGGTCCCCAAACCGTGGATCAAATTCCGCAGGTTCCGCCCTCTGACCTCGCCGCATTGTCCGACGT
>DASZJH010000021.1:0-3414 GCA_035948375.1 Chthoniobacterales bacterium | reverse complement strand
GTCCGCGCCACCGACGCCGCGCTCAAGCGATTGAAGACGGATCATGTCGATCTTCTCCAGCTTCATAACATCCGAATGGATCAAGTTTACGACGACGCGCTTTGGACAACGATCGAGAAATTAAAAGCCATCGGGAAAGTTCGTTACTACGGCATCGCGCTCGGACCGGCGATCGGCTGGCTCTACGAAGGCGTCAATTCCATTCGCGAACGCGACATCACAAGCCTCCAGCACATTTACAATACGCTCGAACAACATCCCGGCCGCGCCATGCACGATGCCGCCACCGAATTTGGCAAGGACACGATGTTTCTGATTCGCGTCACTCATTCGTCAGGTATGCTCGAAGGCAAATATACGTCGGACACAGTTTTTCTGCCGACCGATCACCGCAGCCATCGGCCGCGCAGTTGGTTGCTTAACGGCGTCAAGAAGATCGACAAACTGCGCTTCCTTGAAAATTCCGAACGCACGCTTGGCCAGGCGGCATTGCTCTGGTTACTCGCCGACGATCGCGTCGCGTCGACGCTGCCAAACATTTACAAAGAAGAGCAACTCATCGAGTTCGCCAAAACTCCCGAGTGTCCGCCGTTGACTTCCGATGACCTTGCGAAGATCGACAATCTCTACTCCCAAAACTTCGGCCTCGAACCAGAAGAACCAAAGTTCAAGGGCACGATGGAGCTGCCGAAAGAAACCGTACCCGCTTAATCCGAGGCGTCTTCTTCCACCGGCTGGGCGCGGCGAATTTGCTGAGTCGATTCGCGCCGGCGATTGGCTGTTTCCGAAGATTTATAAATCTCTTTGAAGATGTCGGCGATCATCGGGGCCGCCGTTGTCCCACCATGGACTTTGCTGCCGACGTCGCCTTCGTAAACCGCCGCGAACGCGTATTTCGGCTGATCCGCCGGCAGAAATCCTGCGAACCAGGCCGCAGTTCGCTCCTTGTTCTTCGGGCCCCATTGCGCAGTCCCGGTCTTTCCCGCGACCTCGACACTCTCCATTTGCGCTTCGTGCCCGGTACCATTTGGACCATTGACCACGTCGATCATTCCCTTGCGCACCTCATCCATCGTCGCCGCGGAAACATCGAGCGTGCGCTTTTCCCGCAACTGGTAAGCCGTCATGATTTCCTGGTTTAACGACTGGACCTGGCGAACGAGCCGCGTTTGAAAGAATTTTCCGCCGTTGGCAACGACCGCCATAGCCTGCGCCATCTGCAGCGGCGTCACCAGCATGTCGCCCTGACCGATCGACAAATTCGCGATGTCGCCATTGAGCAATTTGCGACCGTGGGTTGCCTTCATGTATTCATCATTCGGCACCCGTCCTTCGGCCTCGCCCCGCAAAGGAATCCCGCACTTCGCGCCGAATCCAAGCTTCAACGCCCAGTCGATAATTGGGTCTGCGCCAGTCTTGATGCCGACTTGATAAAACCAGGTGTCGCACGACTGCGTGAGCGCCTGGACGAAATTCAACGCGCCCTGGTCGCCCTTCTTCCAATTGTGAAACGTCAGGTTCCCGATCTGAATTCCCGGGACGCATTGATAGAGATCGTCCGAATGAACCGCGCCAACCTCGAGCGCAGCAATACCTACTGCAACCTTGAAAGTGGAGCCGGGCGGATAAGCGGAACGAAACGCGCGCGGCAAAAGCGGAAGGTCGGGATCGTTCTGTAATTGTTTGAATTTTTCCGCCGAAATCGATGGAACAAAAAGGTTCGGATCGTAAGTGGGCCAGGAAGCCATCGCCAAAATGTCACCGTCGGTTGGATCGACAATCACGATGGCGCCGCGTTTGGCCTTTGCGGCGAGAGCTTTTTCGGCCAGCTCCTCCAGCCGCAGATCCAGTGTGGTCACGATGTTGTTGCCCGGAACCGCCGACTTGATCAGTTTCTCGGAAGTTTTGCGGCCATCTTTGTCGAAGGTCATTTTGTATTCGCCGTGCTTGCCGGTGAGCAATTCATTAAAGGTTTGCTCGAGCCCATCGCGACCTTCCGTCTCCGGCCAAAGGGTTTCGTGATTGTCGATAATGCCGTCGAGATTCCGCCCGGTCTTGCCGGTATAGCCGACGATCGCGCCGGCGACTTTCCCGTTGGGATACACCCGGACGTAAATCGGGCGCACTATCAGAAAATCCTTCGCTCGATCTTTGACGGCTTCGTATTCCGACTGGCTCAGATTTTGCGCGATCTCTAACGGCAGAATTCCGCGGTTGTGATAATGACGGAGGATCGCGTCGTCGGAAATTTTGACTGAGCGCCCGATCAACTTCGTCGCCTTGTCGATCTTTTCCCGGGCAAAAGCAACCGCCTTGTTATCGGTAAAATCGAGCGGCGTCGGAAAGCTGACCGCCAGATTGTAGCTGACTTTGTTTTGCGCCAGCGGCAAACCAGTGCGGTCGGTGATTTGTCCGCGCGGCGCCGGAACGTCGAGAATGTAAGTCCTCGCCAATTTTTGGGTCTCGAACGTCGGGATAATCGCTTCCTCCTCCGGCGAAGTGCTTGGTGACGGCGCAGGCGATTGTGCATAAATCGCGGTTGCGAACGCAAAGATGGACAATAGCCGCAAAAACATCTGCCGAATCTCTGATGAACTAGTGAGTCTGCAAGAACCGATGCACGTCCTCGGCGAGTTTCGGGCCGATGCCTTCTGTGGCCGCGATCTGATCGACACTCACTTTCCGCAGTCGATTGACCGAACCAAATTTCCGAAGAAGCAGGTTCTTCCGGTTCTGGCTCACGCCCGGGCAATCATCAAGGATGCTTTCGTCGATTCGTTTCTTGAGCAGGAGCTGATGGTACGCGTTCGCGAACCGATGCGCTTCATCACGAATTCGTTGAAGTAGATGAAGTGCGCCGGAATCGGCCGGTAACTGCATTGGCATCGCCCGTCCCGGCCGATAAATCTCCTCGTGCTCTTTCGCCAAGCCGATGATCGGCAAGTCATGCAAGCCAAGTCGCTGTAATTCGCGACAAGCGGAGGAAAGTTGCCCCTTGCCGCCGTCGACGATGATTAGGTCCGGCAAACGAACAGCTACAAAATTGAACGCTTCCTTCTCGATCCGCTGCAGACCGTCAACTGCTTGTTCCTGCGAGAATTCCGCAGCATCAGGATGTGCTTGACGCGCCTCAAGCAGAATTCGCGAATATCTTCGCCTTACCACTTCGGCCATGCTCGCGAAGTCGTCCTGGCCTTCAACAGTGCGCACACGATATCGCCGGTAGCAATTTTTGTCCGGCACGCCATCGCGAAAACAGACCATCGAAGCGACGACGTGTGTCGTGGAAATGTTCGAGATGTCGAAACATTCCATCACTCGCGGTAATCGCGGCACCTGCAGTGCGTCGGCCAAAGCTTGCACGTCGGCGAGCGGGTCGATCGCGCTCGGCAAGCTTCCGCGAGTGAAACGCCG